>JBEGOO010000180.1:0-7591 GCA_041182045.1 Verrucomicrobiota bacterium | reverse complement strand
TTATTATGAAGACCCCGACCCTCCGCGCCCTGGGCGCTTTCCTGTTGCTCGGCCTGGCGGCCCTGCCGGCCGCCGCGGCCGACATCGTGTTCCTCGCCGGGGGCCGCAGCCACGGTCCCGGCGAACACGAGTTCAACGCCGGTTGCCAGTTGCTCGCCAAGGCGATCAACGAGCAGAGCGGGCTGGGCCTGAAGGCCACGGTCGTCTCCGGCTGGCCCAAGGACGAGTCCGTCCTCGATGGGATCAAGTGCCTGGTCATCTACGCCGACGGCACCAGCGTGGTCGGCAAGGGCTGGAAGAAGGTGGATGAGCTGGCCAAGAAGGGCACCGGCATCGTCTTCATGCACTACGCCGTCCATCCCGACGCGAAGGAAGGCGAGCAGTATTACCGTCCGTGGATCGGCGGCGCCTTCGAGACCGGCTGGTCCGTCAACCCGCACTGGGTCGCCGACCTCCAGGCCCTGCCCAACCACCCGGTGTCCCGTGGCGTCACCGGGCTCGTCCAGGCCTACGACGAGTTCTACTACCACATGCGCTTCCTCGCCGACCGCTCCAAGGTCCTGGACCTCGTGACCGCCACGCCGACCCGCGAGAACGTGAAGCAGTACATCAACCTCTGGAACCAGCACGGGGTCGAAGGTCTTGGCCAGAAGCAGACCCTGATGTGGGGCGTCGAACGCGCCGATGGCGGCCGGGGCGTCGGCTTCACCGGCGGCCATTACCACCGCAACTGGTCCATCGACGGCTTCCGCAAGCTCGCGCTCAACGCCATCGTCTGGGCCGCCAAGGTCGAGGTGCCCGCGGACGGCGTGAAGTCGAACCCGGTCACCGAGGACGAGCTCAACGCGAACCTCGACGCCAAGGGCAAGCCGAAGCGCCTCACCGTCCCGCAGGCCGGCGAATTCGCCAAGCTCCCCGCCGCCGCCATCCAGGTCGAGCGCGAGAAGGGTTTCGGCGCCGCCGCCAAGCCGGCCGCCCAACCCGCCGTCAAGCCCGCGGAGAAGTCCGCGGCCAAGCCCGTCAGCCCCGCGCCCAGCGCCGCGAAGAACGAGTCCGCCAAGCCGGTCGCCCAGACCAAGGACATCACCACCGCCGACAAGCAGCGCCTCACCGAGCTCACCGCCGACCTCAAGGGCGCCAAGGAGCTCTACCTGATGGTGTCGGATCTCGGTGACAACAATTGCGACTGGGCCGACTGGATCGAGCCGACCTTGCTCATGGCGGACGGCAGCACCCGCAACCTGATCGACCTGAAGTGGAAGTCCGCGACCGCCAGCCACGGCGCCGTGCTCGTCGGCCAGAACAACTCGAAGGGCCCGCTCACCGTCGCCAAGAAAGTCTACGCGAACGGCCTCGGGACGCACGCCACCTCCGTCATCGCCTACGACCTCCCCGCCGGCGTTGTCGGCTTCCGCGCGCAGGTCGCCATCGACGACGGCGGCATGGAGCGCGGCGGCAAGCGCAGCCCCGCCGCGGTCCGCTTCCTGGTGTTCACCGCCAAGCCCGACGAGCAGAAAGCCGTCGCGATCGAGGACGGCCCCACGCTCGTCCCCTCGGAGCTCTTCACCGTCCCCGAGGGCTTCGAGGTCACCGTCTGGGCGACCTCCCCGCAGCTCTTCAACCCCACCAACATCGATTTCGACGAGAAGGGCCGGCTCTTCGTGGCCGAGGGCGTGAACTACCGAGGCAAGGCCGGCCGACGCAAGGAAGGCGACCGCATCGTCGTCCTCGAGGACACCACCGGCGCGGGCAAGGCCGACAAGACCACCGTCTTCGTCCAGGAGACCAACCTCGCCTCGCCCCTGGGCGTCGCCGCCATCGACGGCAAGGTCGTCGTGTCGCAGCCGCCGGACCTGCTCGTCTACACCGACGTCAACCGCGACGGGGTCTTCGATCCGGCGGTCGACAAGCGCGAGGTCCTGCTGACCGGTTTCAACGGCCGCCAGCACGACCACTCCCTCCACAGCGTGACCGTCGGTCCCGACGGCAAGTGGAACTTCAACCAGGGCAACACCGGCGCCGACTTCGTCGACAAGGCCGGCCGCCATTTCCATATGGGCAGCCCGTACATGCTCGGCGGCATCGCCGGCAAGCGCAGCGACGACGGCAACGTCTGGATCGGCGGCTTCTCGGTCCGCATGAACGCCGACGGTTCCGACCTGCGCATCGTCGGCCATAACTACCGCAACAGCTACGAGCAGGCCATCAACTCGCTCGGCGACCTCTACCAGAGCGACAACGACGACCCGCCCGCCTGCCGCGTCTCGCTGGTCATGGAAGGTGGCAACGCCGGCTTCGCGTCCCTCGACGGCAAGCGTTCCTGGGGCGCCGACAAGCGTCCCGGCCAGGATACCCCGACCGCCGAGTGGCGCCAGGAGGACCCGACTACGATGCCCGCGGGCGACGTCTACGGCGGCGGTTCCCCGACCGGCGTGGCCTTCTACGAGAACGGCGCCCTCGGCGACAAGTGGAACGGCCTCCTCCTCGCCTGCGAGGCCGGCAAGAACGTCGTGTTCGGCTACTTCCCCAAGCCCGATGGCGCCGGGATGAAACTGGAACGCTTCGATTTCATCACCTCCAACAAGGAGAAGGAATGGGCCGGCTCCGACTTCCTCGGCGGTCGCGCGACCGGCGTGCTGAAGACGATGTTCCGTCCGTCCGACATCACCGTCGGTCCCGATGGCGCGATCTACTTCGCCGACTGGTTCGACCCGGGCGTGGGTGGCCACGGCACCCGCGACAACCGTTACACCGGCACGATCTACCGCCTCGCCCCGAAGGGCTTCAAGTCGGTCGTCCCGAAGATCGACCTCGCCACGACCGAAGGCCAGCTGCTGGCCCTGCGCAGCCCCGCCCCGAACGTGCGCGGCGCCGGTTTCGCTCGCCTGAAGGCCCAGGGCGATAAGGTCGCCGCCGACGTCGCCGCGCTGCTGGGCGATGCTAATCCTTACGTCGCGGCCCGCGCGGTCTGGTTGCTGGCGCAGCTGGGTGACCAAGGCGCCGCCTTGGCCCGCAAGGAACTCGCCTCGGCCGACGCCACCCGTCGCTTGGTGGCCTTCCGCGCCCTGCGCGCCGCCGGTCGCGACGTGCTGGCGCTGTGCCAATCCGCCGCCACCGACGCCTCGCCGGCCGTCCGCCGCGAGGTCGCCCTCGCGCTCCGTGACTTCAAGGGCCCGGTCGCCGTCGCCACGTTGGTGACGGTCGCCAAGGGCTTCGACGGCAAGGACCGCGCCTACCTCGAGGCTATCGGCCTCGGCGCCATCGACCGCGAGGCCGAGGTCTACGCCGCCATCGCCAAGGAACTCGGCGCCGCCCCGGCCGACTGGTCGCCCGCCTTCGCCGCGCTGACGTGGCGCCTGCACCCGCCGCAGTCCGTCGCCGGCGTCCGCGAACGCCTCCTCTCCGGCAAACTCTCCAAGGACGAGGCCAAGGTCGCCCTGACCGGCCTTGCGTTCACCAAGAGCGCCGCCGCCGCCGCGACGATGGTCGAGCTCGCCCTCGACAAGGCCTTCGTCCACCGCGAGCTGGCCAACTGGTGGCTGCAGAGCCGCAAGGGCAATGACTGGAAGGAGTTCGACGTGGAGAAGGTCATGAAACTGCGCGGTCTCTACGACCCGGCCAAGGCCGTCGTCACCCCCGTCGACCTCCTGCCCGAGGCCCCGGACGCCAAGCCCCTCTCCTCCGTCGAGCAGATCGCCGCGCTGAAGGGCGACGCCGCCCGCGGGAAGGTCGCCGCGGCCGTCTGCCTCGGTTGCCATCGCCTCGGCGACCAGGGCGTCGACTACGGCCCCAACCTCACCACCTACGCCAAGCAGCAGTCGGTCGAGACCGTCGTGCTCGGCATCGCCCGTCCCTCCGCCGAGATCTCGCACGGCTTCGAAGGCGTCCGCCTGACCACCACCGACGGGGTCGTCGTCCACGGCATCGTCCTGAGCGACGCCGACCCGGTTATGGTCAAGTGCCTCGGGGGCGTCGTCCAGACCATCCCCAAGGCCAAGGTCAAGGAGCTCGTCCCGCTCAAGCGCTCGCTGATGCTCTACCCGTCGCAGATGGGCCTGACCGACCAGTCCGTCGCCGACCTCGTGGCCTACCTGCGGACGCTTTAAGTTAGTATAAATCTACTGTCCGCTTTGGAAGCCCCCGCTTCCGTGTCGGCTTGCCCGGCCGGGGCGGGGGCTTCATCGTGGCCCCATGTCCCGCCTGCTGCTGCTCGGTCTCGCCCTCTGGCCCGCCTTCGGGCGCGCCCAGGAACCGCTCATCCCGCGCTACCGCGAGGCGGAGCAAGGCAACGCCGAGGCCCAGGTGGAGGTCGGTCATTACTACGTCATCCAATACGCCAAGAACCACATCGGCCGCAACCTCGACGAAGCGCGCGACTGGTATGGTCGCGCGGCCAGGCAGCGCGACACGGTGGGGATGATGCGGCTCGCCGAGCTGCACCTGCGGCCGGAGCCCGAGGTCCACGACCCGGCCGCGGCCTTCGAGTGGTACGACCGCCTCTATCGCTCCAACCGACCCGGGACCGGCTGCAACCGAGCGCTCGCGCGTTTCTACGTCGAGGGGGTGCCCTCGGCGGACGGCAAGGCAAGGTCGGCGCCGGACTATCGCTTGGCTTATTACCACAGCGTGCTCGAGCTTTCCTCCGGTAACGCGGCGCCCGAGGTCGTCGCGGTGAGGAACCAGGCGCGCGCCCAGCTGACCGCCGCCGACGTGAAGGACCTCGAGGACCGGGCCTTCCGCTGGGTGGAGGATCACAACAAGCCCGACTTCAAGCCGGAGACCGAGGGCTTGGCCAAGGGCGGCTCGCGCAAGAACAAGGAGAACCCCGACGGCAAGGACAAGGACGGCAAGGCCACCACGACCGACGAGCCGGTCGACACTTCGGATAAGGCCTTGGCGCTCGCGATCAAGAACCAGCAGGAAAGCGCCCGGCAGGTCGCCCCGCTCGGCAAGCAGAAACGCTACCTGCTGCCTTCCGCCGACCGCGACAAGAAGTAGCCGACTCCGGGTTTGCCACGGCGGGGCGGGGCGGTTTGCTCGGCCCCATGCGTCCGCCCCTCGTCGCTCTCCTTTGCACCGCCGTCCTGGCCTTCGGTCAGGCCAAGAAGCCGGCTTCCGTCGCGAAGGAGCCCGCCGAGGCCGCCGGCCGCTGGATCTTCGCCACGGTCGGGGTCGACCGGAAGCCGGACGGCACCGCCGAGCACACCGCGCTCAAGGGCCTCGCCCTGCGTCTGGGCGAGGACGGCAGGCACGCCCTCGCTTACGACACCGAACTCGCCCGGGTCGTCGGCGGTTGGTCGGGTATGTTCGTCAGCGAGATGAACCTGATGTCCCGCGGCGAGTACCCCTCGGCGTTGGGTCGCGTTTACTTCTCCACCGACGACGATCTCGCCGGTCTCGCGGTCGGCGAGCGCGCCACCCAGCTGGCGCGTCGCCGGGGATACGGTCATCTCGGCGCCGGCCACTACCGGCTCGGACGCTTCGAGCCGGTCGGGGATGGTCGCGTGACCTTCGTGGTGCCGGCCACCGCGGACCAGGTCGTCGAGACGCCGCGCGTGGTCGATTCCAACGAAGCCCAGGTGCTCGTCCGGTCCCTCGCCATCGACACCGCCACCGGCGTCACGGTCCTGCTGGGCCGCGTCGCCGACGCGGGGCGCATCGGCGTGCGCGGTCCGGGGCGTCGCGACCAGCTCGATGGTTGGGAGGTCTACCGCGTGCCCGCCGGCAAGCAGCAGGTGGAGATCGCCTACGCCCCGGTCGGCGCCGCCCGCCCTGAAGGCTGGCCCGAGGCGGTGGCCCCGGCCCCGGCCGGTCGTCGCTGGCCGCAGTCGGTCGAGACGACGGGTGAGCTTTCGACGAAGGTCGGCGAGCCCTACGTGGTCGACCGGGTCAAGCTCCCCGAAACCAACCCGTGGAAAGCCCCGCTCTTCACCTCCGCCCTCGATTTCCTGCCCGACGGGCGCGCCGTCGTCGCCACCTTCCACGGCGACATCTTCCTCGTCGCGGGCCTCGACGCGAAGCTGGCGAAGGTCACCTGGCGCCGTTTCGCCGCCGGACTCTACCACCCGCTCGGCCTCAAGGTCGTCGGCGGCGAGATCCACGTCACGTGCCGCGACGGCCTCTGGAAACTACGCGACACCGATGGCGACGGCGAGTGCGACCGCTACGAGGTCTTCAACGCCGACGTCCAGGTCACCCGCAACTTCCACGAGTTCGTCTTCGACCTGCAGGCGGACGCCGCGGGCAACCTCTACTTCATCAAGGCCGGGCCGGTCCGCAAGGGTGGCCGCGGGTTCGATGACGTCTGCGATCATCACGGCTCGCTGTTCAAGGTCTCGCCGGACGGCCGGAACTTCACGGTCGTCGCCACCGGGTTCCGCGCCCCGAACGGCCTCGGCCTGAGCCCGTCCGGCCAACTGACCAGCGGGGACAACGAAGGCACCTGGACGCCGGTCTGCCGGCTGAACTGGATCAAGGAAGGCGGTTTCTACGGCGTGCCTCCGCTCGCGCATCGCGCGACCGAGCCGACCGATTACGACCGGCCGCTCTGCTGGTTCCCGAAGGACGTCGACAACTCCAGCGGCGGCCAGGTCTGGGTGACCTCGGACCGGTTCGGACCGTGGAAGGATCGTCTTCTCCACCTCAGCTACGGCACCTGTTCGCTCTTCGGGGTGATGCCGCAGGAGACCACGTTCCGCGGCCAGCCGCAGATGCAGGGCGGCGTCACCCGGCTGAACGTCACCTTCGACAGCGGGGCCATGCGCGCCCGCTTCAACCCGCAGGACGGCCAGCTCTACGTGGTCGGCCTGCGCGGCTGGCAGACCACCGCGACCCGCAACGGTTGCCTCCAGCGCGTCCGCTACACCGGCGCGACTTACCGCGCGCCCCTGCAGCTCGCCGTCCATCCCGGGCAGGTGGTGCTCACCTTCGGCGCCCCGGTCGACCGCCGGGCCGCGGAGGATCCCGCGAGCTGGAACGCCGAGCTCTGGAATTACGTGTGGTCCGCCGCCTACGGCTCGCCCGATGTCTCGACCATCGTCCCGGCCCGCGTCGCCGCGGAGGTGGGCAAGGACGGCAAGCCGGAGTTCTCGAAGGACCAGATGGCCGAGCGTAAGCACGACCCGCTGGTCATCCGCTCCGCCAAGGTCTCGGCCGACGGTCTGACCGTCACCCTCGAGACGCCGGAGCTCCGTCCGGCCATGCAGATGCTGCTCAAGTACGACCTCAAGTCCGCCGACGGTCAGGACCTGCGCGGGCAGGTGGTCAACACCATCCACGCGCTCGATCGATGAGGTTGGCCCTGGCGCTCCTCTGCGCGGTCGGCGCGATGGCCGCCACGCCCGAGGGCCTGCGACTGGTGGTCGCCGCCGACGGTACGGGTGACTTCCGTCGCGTCCAGGAGGCCGTCGACGCCGTCAGCCGACGCGGCCCCGCGCCGGTCACCCTGTTCATCCGCAAGGGCCGATACGAGGAACTGGTCCGCATCCCCCGGGGGCGGCCGAATCTCCGGCTCGTCGGCGAGGATCGCCAGGGCGTGGTGATTTGTTCGACCAACAACGACCGGCTTCATCCAGGGGTGGCCGCCCGCGCG
>JBEGOO010000179.1:0-2690 GCA_041182045.1 Verrucomicrobiota bacterium | reverse complement strand
CCGGCAAGACCTACCTCGTCCTCGGCGTCGCGAACAAGAAGTCCGTCGCCTGGCACGTCGCCAAGACCCTCGAGACCGAAGGGGCCAAGGTCGTCTACTCCGTGCGTTCCCAGGCCCGCCTTGACTCGTTGAAGGGCCTGCTCGACGGCAAGCCGGTCTACCTTTGCGACCTCGAGCACGAAGCACAGACCCAGAAGCTCGCCGCCGACGTCGGCCGCGAGCACGGGCCGCTCGACGGCGTGCTGCACAGCGTCGCGTTCGCCAATTTCTCCAAGGGCATGCAGCCGTTCCATGAGACCGTGCGCGCCGACTTCCTGCAGGCCACGGCGATCTCCGCGTTCTCGCTCGTCGAGCTTTCCCGTGCGCTGAAGCCGCACCTGAAGCCGGACGCATCGGTCGTCTCGATCGGCATCTCTTCCCAGGTGACGGCCTCCAACTACGGCTACATGTCGCCGATCAAGGCCGCGCTCGAATCCGCCAGCCGCTTCCTCGCGAAATCCTTCTCGGCCGACTCGCGCGTGCGCTTCAATTCCGTCAACGCCGGTCCGCTCAAGACGAGCGCGAGCGCCGGCATCCCGGGCTATCTCCACAACTACCTGCACGCCGAGAAGATGACCTTCCGCAAGGAGGCCCTGAAGACCCAGGAGGTCGCCGACACGGCGGTCTGGCTGCTCTCGCCCCGCGCGAGCGGCATCAACGGCCAGGGGATCGTGGTCGACGCCGGCATGGGCTGGAATTTCTTCGACGAGGAGCTCGTGGCCGCCTCCTCCCGCCTTCCCGGATCGTGATTTTCCAGCGCACCGTCCTGTCCGGCCTCGTGGCCGAGCTCCCGCCTGAGGTGTGGACCTCCGACGAGGTGGAGCGCCGGCTGGCCCCGCTCTACGCCCGCCTGAAGCTGCCGGAGGGCCGTCTGGAGCTGATGACGGGCATCCGTGAGCGCCGCTTCTGGCCGCAGGCGATCCGCCCGTCCGCCGCGTCCGCGCTCGCGGGTCGTCGCGCGATGCAGGCTGCCGGCGTCGGCCCCGCCGACATCGACCTGTTGATCCACTCGTCGGTGTGCCGCGACCGCCTCGAGCCTTCGACCGCGGCCTACGTGCACGGCCTCCTCGGTCTCGGCCCGCAGGCGCAGATCCTCGACGTCTCCAACGCCTGCCTAGGCTTCCTCAACGCCGTCGCGCTCGCCGCCGGCATGGTGGAGTCCGGTCAGATCCGCCGTGCGCTGGTCTGCTCCGGCGAGGATGGACGTCCGCTCGTCGAACGCACGATCCGCATGCTCAACGAGGACCTCGCGCTGACGCGTGAGGCGATCAAGCCTTACTTCGCGAACCTCACCATCGGCGCGGGTGGCGCGGCCGCGGTGGTCTCCCGCGATGATCTGGCCGGCCCCGGTTCGATCCGGCTGCTCGGCGGAGCCGCCGAGACCGATTCTTCCGCCAATGGTCTCTGCGAAGGCGACACGTCCTTCGCCGAACTGGACATGCGCACCGATTCCGAAGCGCTCCTCGCCGCCGGCGTCGCGCTGGCGCAGCGCTGCTGGGGCCGCTTCAAGGGCGTCACCGGCTGGGATGAGACCACGCCGCATCGCGTGGTCACGCATCAGGTCGGGCGCCGTCACTCGTCTCTGCTGTTCGAGAAGCTCGGCCTCGATCCGGCCAAGGATTACCAGAGCTTTGACCGTCTCGGCAATGTCGGCTCGGTCTCCGTGCCCGCCACGCTGGCGCTGGGCATCGGCAGCGGTCTCGCCAGCATGATGCTCGCCGTCGAATGCCGATGACCGCTTCCGAACTTTCTCCCGCCGTCCAGGCGCTCTACCCGTTCGCGCCGAAGGATTTCGCCGCGCTCTCGGGTCGCATGAGCTATGTCGATCACGGTCCGCGCGACGGGCGTCCGGTCTTGCTGCTGCACGGGAACCCCACGTGGTCGTTCCTGTGGCGGGACTTGATCCTGAAGCTCGCCGCCCAAGGTCGCCGGGTCATCGCGCCGGACCACGTCGGCATGGGGCTCTCCGCCCGCCCGGACCGCTTCCTGCGCCTGGCCGACCGCATCGCCGACGTCGAGGCGCTGCTCGCCCATCTGGGCATCAAGGCGTTCGACCTCGGGGTCCATGATTGGGGTGGCGCCATCGGCTTCGGGGTCGCCGGCCGCCATCCGGAAAGGGTGGGGCGGATCCTGGTCACCAACACCGGCGCTTTCCTTTCGGAACGGATTCCGGCCCGCATCGCCCTCTGCCGGGCGCCCCTCATCGGCCGTTTCATCGTCCAAGGCCTCAATGGCTTCGCCTGGCCGGCGACCTGGATGTCGGTCGAGCAGCCCCTCTCCGCCGCCGCCAAGGCCGGTTTTCTGGCTCCCTACGGGTCGGTCTCGGTCCGTCGGTCCGTGGCCGACTTCGTGGCCGACATCCCGATGGAGGCCGATCACCCCACCCGGACCGTCCTGGCGGGGGTGGAAGCCTCCCTGGAGGGTCTGAAAGGGAAGCCGATGCTGCTTTGCTGGGGGATGCGTGACTTCTGCTTCGATCGGAGCTTCCTCGAGGGGTTCGTCCAGCGCTTCCCGGCCGCCCAGCAGCGCTTGTTCCCCTCCGCCGGGCACTACGTGCTCGAGGATGCCGGCGAAGCGGCCTTGGGGCCGGCGGCGGCCTTCTTCGCAGGGGTCTGAATCCGGTCCGCCCAGGCGGGGTGGCCGACCGGCTG
>JBEGOO010000178.1:0-6599 GCA_041182045.1 Verrucomicrobiota bacterium | reverse complement strand
TCATCCAGGCCCTGCTCGCCAAGCGCGACCCGTTCCCGAACGCCCGTCAGTCCGCCAACTGGACCTGCACCGGCATCCTCGCGCACGAGTCCGCGATGGCCGGCGGCGAGATCCGCAAGCTGCCCGCGTTCACGCTGCCTGCGTGAAGAGTTGATCGGTTGACCCGCTGGCCAGTTGGCCGGAGGAAATCAGAGGCGGCCGCAAGGCCGCCTTTTTTGCGCCTTGGTAGGGGCAGCACCGCGTGCTGCCCTAGACTGACTTTCGGCGGGAGAGACACGGACCAGCAGGGACGCTGGTCCCTACCTAGAGACAGGTGGTAGGGATTAGGGAGTGGGGAGTGGGATCGAATCCGCTGCATCTCCCCACTTCCCATTCCCTAATCCCTAATCCCTAATTCCTAAAACTGCCCCTACCCGCGCGCGGAGCGCGCGATGTCAACGGCGACAGGTGCGCCCCGTGCCCACGTGTCACCATGCCCACTTGTCCCCTCATACCTCTCTCGCCAGGCTTCGCATCTTTTCCGAGCCTCTGAGCCTCCGGGCCTCTCATTCCGCCCATGCCCACTTGTTCCCGGCTCATCCCCTACTCCCTATTCCCTATTCCCAACCCCCACCTCTTGGTTACGCCTTGGTCTTCTTCAAGATTTCCGCGACCCAGGCATCCATGTCGGCCATCAACTCCTTGGCTTCCTGTTTTGGGCGACGAAGGTTCATGATCAGGACTTTGCCCTCGACCAGGACATAGGCGTTCGCGATGAGGTGGCTTCCATCCCCGATCAACATCTGGATGGAGCGATCGGTGCGGTCCAGGAACGTTTCCTCCGAGAGTCCCGCCATGACTTTCCTGATGTTTTCATCTTTGGTTTGGACGGTGACCATCGCGACGAGGCCGGCGTCTTCCATCATGCCGTCGACGAGGCTGCGGAACTGCTTCAAGTTATGCCGAGCCTCCAGCTTGACCGTGGGCACGACCACGGTGCAGTCCGAACCCGTCAGATGACCGACCTTGCTCGCCTGCGCATATTGGCCCGGACTCACCATGACGACGACCAACGTGAAGTTCATCCCCGGGTCCTTGGCCTGGTGCTCTTTGAGCTCGAAGAATGACCGCGCCCAGGACGCCTCGCGCGAGACCCACTTCAATTCCTTCAAGACGGGCAAGGAGAACTTGGTCTTTCCCACCTGGACTTCCTGGGAGACGAATTCCGGGGCCGCGGATGCCAAGGCTCCGACCAGACAAAGCCATCCCGTCAGCAGATGTCGCATGCGCTTTTATCGCCTCCTGGACGGCGGGCGGCAAGTCGTTACCGGTCGCCCCGCGGGCATATCGACTAGGGCAGCACGCGGTGCTGCCCCTACCCGCGCGCGGAGCGCGCGATGTCAACGGCGACAGGTGCGCCCCGTGCCCACGTGTCACCATGCCCACTTGTCCCCTCTGCATCGCACCCCCTCGGCCCCTACTTCACCCCGACCGTGAAATTCACCGCCCCGTCGACGTGATCGCAGCTGATGCTGACGGTTCCGCTCGCGGCGTCCCACGCCTTCACGATGCGCAACCGGCCTTCCATGCCGGCTTCGGCCCGGATGACCGGCGCGACATGGCTGCGGAAGGTGATCACGGTGGGCTTGGGCTTGCTGACGTATTTCTGCCCTGCGGTCTTGCCGTCGCCGTGATACCCGTTGGCCTGGAACCAATAGCGTTCGACGCCCTCGCGCTTGCCGAAGATGAGGTTCTGGAACGGCAGGTCGCCTTCCATCGCGCCGATAACCCCGCCCAACGGCAGTTGGAAGCGCTGGTCGACGTCGCGATTCTCGCTCCCGCTGAAGACGAAGAAGCTGTCGTCGACCTCGGTGGCGTAGGCGACGTTGCCATCCGCCGGGTAAAGCGCGTCGTAGGCGCCCTTGACCGCGGCATCCGTCCGCAGCTCCGCGAGCTTGAGCCGGCGCAGGCCCGCCGGGGTCGCGTTGCCCGGCGCCGCGAGGATGGGGATGGCGTAATAGCGGGCGGTGTTCGGCAGGGTCTCCTGGGTCAGGCGATCCGGCAACGACGGCTCCCGGGGGAACATCCCGCCGGCGGCCTTGGTGCCGTTGTATTCGGGGGCGAAACCGTAGGTGTTGCGGAACAATACGGTGAAAGGGTCGAGGCTCTTCGGGGCGTACGGGACCGGTTCGTCCAGACAGGTCAGGAAGACCTTGAGCGGGTCGTAGGTCCAGACCGTCCGACCCATCGGGTAGGTGCCGAACGGGTCGACGATGGCCTTGGTCTTCCGGAGCACGGCCTCGCGCGAGGGCAGGATGTGGTGCTCGCCGATGCCCTTGATGAAAGGATGAAGGTATTTCGTGAAGGTCGAGTTGGCGCCGCCTTCGCGCGTGAAGGTCAGCGGCTGCTCGGTGAACGCGATGCGGCCACCCTGCGAGATGCCCCACAGCCACTGGCGGAGGAAGAACGTGTAGGGCACCTTCTCCTGGTTGCGCTGCTTCTTGTCGTAGGCGGGGAACTCGTCGGCGTGCCCGAACGACGAATACGTCCAGCACCACTCGTCGTTCCAGACGCCGTAGTCGCCGACGAGTCCGGTCATCCAGGCGCCCTGCAGGGCGCCGACGTTCTGCAACGTCGCCCACGGCTTGGTGTTCTTGTGCAACGCGAGCAACGAGCGACCGAGCCCGCCGGCCAGGAGCTCGTCGTGGTGCTTCGCCAGGAAGCGCGTCCAGTGGCCGAGATTCCAGGTCCCCTCCCCGAGGAGGAACGTGCGCTTCTCGGCGGCGCAGGCCCGCAGGACGTCCATCAGCCACCGGTCCTTGGACGGGTTCTCGCCGCCGGTGAACGCCCAGAAAGTCTCCCCGGTCTCGACGCCCACGCAATTCGGGCAGGCCTGCAGGATCTCGGTGATCTCCTCCGGCCGGAACCAACGGCGCTTGTTGGGCGGATCAGGAATGCCCGGGTCGGCGATCTCGATGCGGAAACGGTAGCCGAGCCGGTCGAAGCGTCGGCAGTACTCCAAGGGAGTGTCGCCATTGAGGTAGTTGTAGCCCGCGGCCGACAGCGGGAGGCTGATCTCAGTCCACGGACGGATATCCTCCGGCACCACCACCTTCATGTCGGCGGCCATCTTCTCCGGGGTGTTCGCCGGTTCCTTGCGGAGCGACTTCAACAGCACCCGATAGGCGAACAAC
This sequence comes from Verrucomicrobiota bacterium, assembly GCA_041182045.1. Taxonomy (GTDB): domain Bacteria; phylum Verrucomicrobiota; class Verrucomicrobiia; order Opitutales; family UBA953; genus UBA953. Next base: position 3,426 of record JBEGOO010000178.1, on the reverse strand, counting down.
GGCTGCGGCGGCTCCGCCCGCAGCGGGGCCAGCATCGCCATCATCCCGAACCAGACCCAGAAGCGCATGGCGTATCCTCTCCGCGCGACCGGCGAAGAGACAATGTAAATGCTCGGGCGGGCCGCAACCGCCTCCTCACCGCTGATCCATCCAACGGAAATCCGCCCCGAACAGCACGTAGGCGAGGAAGGCCAACCATAGCGCCGAGGTGACGACGATCACCCAGGCGAGCGGACGCCAGCCCCGTTCATCCGACGCGGAACGACCGAGCCAAAGATAGAGGGCGCCGGCGAGGAACGCGACGGGGACCGCGAGGAAGGTCTGCAGCAGGTGGATCGGGCGCTGGCTCCAACCCAGACGCTCGGCGCACCAAAGCCAAGGCATGCAGACGAAGACCAACCCGACGGCCCCGAGCATGAGCCGGCGGCAAAGTCTGGTCGGCGCGCTTTCCATGCCGACACCCTGCACCGACCCGCCCGCCTGGTCAAGAAACGGACACCCTCGCGGAGAGTACGGAGTTCTGAGGACGGAGTTCGAGATTGAGAGCGATGGGTAGGGGCAGCACCGCGTGCTGCCCTAGGGCATTCAGGTGGGGCAGACCGTATACGCGCGGAACGCTTGCAGTCAGGGGTTGGTGGTTAGATCGAAGAGGCTACAGGTACACTCTGTACTCAGTACTCTGTCTCCTTCAGGTAGGGCTGACCGTCCCCGGTCGGCCTCCGGCATGGGGTCTGGCTTCGTCTCGCGTAGCGATGACGTGCCTGACCTCATGCCGAATCGCCGACGCCGCCCGCGGACCAGCAGGGACGCTGGTCCCTGCCGGTGCGCGGCGCGCGCCGCCTCACTTCGCGTACATCTTATCCTGCGCGTTGGCGCCAGACACGAGGTAGGCGATGAGGTCGGCGACTTCCTGCGCGTTGAGCGAGTTCAGCAGGCCGACGGGCATCGGGCTTTCGGCGGAACGGTCGATCGACAGGATATCGGAACGGTTGAGCGAGATCTGGACGGAGGGGTCGAACGGATTGACCGCCAGCTGCAGTTTGTCGCCTTCCTCGTTGAGGATGCGGCCGATGGTCTTGCCGCCGTCTACGCGACCGATGACGGAGTTCGCGTATTGGTCCGAGACCACGGCGCTCGGCTGGATGATGCTCGTGAGCACGTCGGCCGGCGCGGTGCGCGCGCCCAAGCCGGAGAGGTCGGGACCTTGCGCGCCGCCGTTACCGCCGATGCGGTGGCACTGCGAACAGAGCGCGGCGGCGAACATCTTCTGGCCGTTGGCGAAATCCAGCGACTTCTTGCCCTTGGCGTCCTCCCAGGCCTTGAGCGCCTCGGCGTGCGTCCAGAGTCGACCCGGGCCCTGCGCCTGCGGGATCGGGGCGGGCTTGGCGACCGGCGCCGCGGCCTCGAAGCCGGCGCGCTCGGCGGCCGGGATGGCCGCGAGGGTCTCCTTGCGGATGTTGCGGACGAAGCCCTTCAGCGAGTTACCGCCTTCGGCCAACGAGAGCTCGTCGAGGAAGCCGAAGAACTGCTTGCGCAGCTCCGGGGTCCAACCGACGGTGGCGCGGGAGAGATACACGGCGAGGCCGATGCGCGTGGAGGAAGGCGTGACGGCCATGGCGGCGGCGGCGGCCTTGGCGTAACCCGGGTGGCGGGCGAGGACCTCGGGGTCGGCGACGACGGCGGGGCCGGGCTGGGCGACCTTCATGGCCTGGAGCACGCGCGCCGGGGCGGTCGGCTCACCGAGGTAGATGGCGAGCTGCGCAAGCTGGCGATCGAGGACGTTGTCGCCGGACGGCAGTCGGTCAGCGGCTTCGCGGCCAAGGCGTTGGGCGACCGCGGCCTCGGGCTGGCCATGGCGCGAGAACGCGACCTGGAAGACGCGCTGGCGGTCTTGCTGCGCGCGGAGGTCCTTGGACTTCGCGGCGGCGTCGGCGGCGGCGACGATCGCGACAAGGTCTTCCTTGCCGCCGCAACGGGCGAGGGCCAAGGCGGCGTTGAGCGAGAGGTCGACGTTGGCGTCGGCCTTCACGCGGGCGCGCCAGGCGGCCACCGGCTGGTGCTCGACGGCGATGCGGGCGGCGTAACGCACCCAGCGATCGGCATGGCCCATCAGCGGCCAGGCCTTGTCCAACGCGGCGGCGGACGGGGCGACGTCGCGCAGGGCTTCAAGCTCGCGACGGAGCTTCTGCTCCGGCGTGGCCGCGAACCAACCGGCGGGTGCGGTGGCTTCGCTGCCTTGGTAGGTGATGCGGTAGAGCGCGGACTGGCCGCCGCGTCCGCCGATGGTCACGTACATCGCGCCGTCCTGCGGGCGGATGACGGCGTCGGTGACGGAGAAGGGCTTGCCGGCGGCGAAGACCTCCTTGCGCGCCTTCCAGCCGCCGCCTTCCGGCGTGAGGTGGATGGCGTAGAGCGTGGCGTAGGTCCAGTCGCACGCGTAGAAGGCGCGCTGGTAGGCCGCCGGGAATTTCGCGCCGGTGCCCATCGTGGTGCCCGTCGGGCTGCCCGGGCCGATGTCGACCAGGGCCGGCTGCATGTCGAGCGTGGGGAAGGTATTGTTGCTCGCGCCGGAGCGCCAGCCGAGCTCGCCGCCCGGGGTGCAGAGGTAGATGCGCGTCGGGCGATACCACGGGGCGCCCATGTCCCACTCCATGTCGGAGTCGTAGGTGAAGATGTCGCCGTCCGGCGCGACCGAGCAGTCGTAGGGATTGCGGAAGCAGGTCGTCACGCGGACCCAGTCCTTGCCGTCCTTATCCATGCGCGCGATCCAGCCGCCGACCGCCTTGATACCGGCCGCGTGACCGTTGGCGTCCTCGTACTTCTTGAGGAGGTCGTCCTCATCGTAATGCTTGGCGGCGGCGCCGGCCTTCTCGTCGTCGGGCAGCTTGGTGTGGTTGCCACCGACCACCAGGATGGAGCCGTCGCGGTCCAGGACGAGCTGGTGCGGGCCGTGTTCGCCGGAACCCTTGAGCGAGCGGAGCATCGTCTGCTCGGCGTAGGAGCCGTCGCCATTGGTGTCGCGCAGGCGCCAGATGTCACCCTTGCCCTTCTCGCTCGTGCACGCGTAGAGCGCGCCGTGGGCGAACAGCAGGCCGTGGCAACCGATCGCCTTGGTCTCGATCTTGGTGACGACGGGCTTGGCGGGGTCCTTCAGCGAGACGTGCCAGAGCACGCCGCCTTGGTCGCCGGCGACGAGGTCGCCGTTCGGCGCGACCGCCAGCGAGACCCAGGAGCCCTGCTCGGGCTTGGGGACGTTGTGGAGCAGCTCGGCCTTGAAACCCGGCTGCAGGATGAGCTCATCAGCCGCCGCGACGGAGCCGCTGGCCCCGCGCTTCGCGCCGCCGGACTTCTTCGCGCCGCCCAGGACGTTGCCCCAGGGCTGGGCGCCGTATTGGGCGACGACGGTGGCCGGAGCCCACTTCGCGT
>JBEGOO010000177.1:0-4609 GCA_041182045.1 Verrucomicrobiota bacterium | reverse complement strand
ACGAGTCCGCCGAGCAGAAGCAGCGCAAGGCCCGCTACCAGGCCAAGGACATCCCGCAGCTCTTCCCCGCCGGCTCCGACATCGTCATCCAGGTCGTCAAGGACCAGATCGGCACCAAGGGTCCCCGCTCGACCACCAACATCGCGCTGCCCGGCCGCTACCTCGTGCTGATGCCGTTCAGCGGCGCGTGCGGCGTCTCCCGCAAGATCGAGGACAACGGCGAGCGCGACCGCCTCAAGGACATCCTCCGCTCCCTGACCATCCCCGAGGGCATGGGTGTGATCATCCGCACCGCCGGCGAGGGCAAGCAGGCCCGCTGGTTCGTGCGCGACCTGCACATGCTGCTCAAGCGCTGGCAGGCCATCGTCGAGAAGATCAACGCCCCCGACCGCAAGCCCGTCCTCCTCTACCAGGAGCCCGGCCTCATCGAGCGCACCGTGCGCGACTTCCTCACCGAGGAGGTCGACCGCATCCTCGTCGACAACCCCGAGGACTTCAAGCTGGTGCAGGACCTCGTCGGCGAGGTCTCGCCGCGGTCCCGCTCCCGCGTCGAGTTCTACCAGGACCCGATCCCCGTCTTCGAGCGCTACAACATCGAGCGCCAGATCGAGCAGCTCTTCCAGCGCCGCGTCCCGCTCCCGAGCGGCGGCGAGATCGTGATCGACGAGACCGAGGCGCTCACCGCCATCGACGTCAACACCGGCTCGCATCGCGGCAAGGAGGGCAAGGATGGCAGCTTCATCACCCAGGCCAACCTCGAGGCCGTGGTCGAGGCGGCCCGCCAGATCCAGCTCCGCAACCTCGGCGGCCTCATCATGATCGACACGATCGACATGAAGAACCCGAAGGACCGCAAGAAGGTCTACGACGCGCTGCGCGAGGCCATGGAAGGCGACCGGGCCAAGCACCAGATCCTGCCCATCTCCCAGCTCGGCGTGCTCCAGATGACGCGCCAGCGCCACACCGAGTCCAATACGACCTCGATGTACACGGCCTGCCCGCATTGCCAGGGCCGCGGCATCGTGAAGAACCCCCGCACGGTCTCGGTCGAGATCCAGCGCAAGCTCCTCAGCGTCATCCGTCGCCTGCGGGAGCAGCACGGGCCGGACAAGGACCTGGAGATCAACATCCTGCTGCACCCGATCAACCTCGAGCGCATCGTCACCGAGGATCGCGAGTACTTCCGCGACCTGATGAAGTCCTGCAAGGTCCGCATCGGGACCAAGCCGGACCCGACCTACAGCATCGAGGCGTTCAAGCTCTTCGACGGCGCCGGTCGCGAGCTGCGCTGATCGTCCGCCGGTCGGCATCAGGCCTCCCGTCGGCGACGACGGGAGGCCTTTTCGCGCCCTCAGGCGGCGCGGCGGGGCCGGTGCGCCAGCAGGCGTAGGCCGTTGAGGCAGACGACGACGGTGCTGCCTTCGTGGACGCCCACGCCGATCGAGAGCGGGACGCCGGGGCCGAGCACCACGTACGCGGCCATGCCGAGGGCCGCGCCGATCGAGAGGAGCACGTTGAGGCGAATCGCCCGGCGGGCGGCCCGGCTGAGCTCGATCGCGTCGACGAGCCGCTCGATCCGGTCGTCGGTCAGGACGACGTCGCTCGATTCCAGGGCGGCGTCGCTGCCGCGTCCGCCCATGCTGATCGCGACGTCGGCGGCGGCGAGGCCCGGCGCGTCGTTGACGCCGTCGCCGACCATCGCGACGACGCGCCCTTCGGCCGAGAGCCGGCGGATCGCCGCCATCTTGGCGTCGGGGGTCAGCGCGGCGCCGTAGGCCTGGACGCCGACCTGCCGGGCGGCGACGGCGGCGGCTTCCTCGCGGTCGCCGGTCAGCATCATCGTCCGGATGTGCCGGGCGTGCAGCGCGGCGAGGGTGGGGGCGCTGGCCGCGCGGATCTCGTCCACCAAGGTGGCGCGCACGGTGACCGTGCCGTCCGAGGCCCAGACTTCGCTGACGATGGCCCCGGCGGGGACCGGCGCGCCGGGGATCTCATGCGCCCCGGTGAACTCGCGGGTGCCGACGCTCCAGCGGGCGCCGTCGATCGACCCCGCCACGCCTTGGCCGGGGGAGTTGGACAGGCCTTTGACCTCGAGCTGGACCGCGCCTTCGGCCCGGCACGCGGCGACGACGCCCGCGGCGAAGGGGTGGGTGGTGCCGGCCTCGAGGGAGAGCAGGGCGGAGAGCGCCCGCCGCCGGTCGGCGGAAGCCGGCAGGACTTCCAGGGAGGCCACCACCGGGGTGCCGGCCGTCAACGTGCCGGTCTTGTCGAAACACACGCAGTCGACGTCGGCGAGCCGCTCGACCGCGGCGCCGCCGCGGAAGAGGATGCCGTGGCGGGCGCCGGCGGCGATCGCCGCCAACACGGCGGAGGGGACCGAGAGCACCAGCGCGCAGGGGCTCAGCACGACCAGCAGGGTCATCGCCCGGTAAAGCGCCGAGTTCGCCGGGTGGACGGCGTCGCGGAAAGGGTGCCCGGTCAGCAGGAGCACCCCGAAGAAGAGGGCCGCCGCCGAGAGGGTGAAGATCGCGTAGGCGTCGCCCCAGCGGTCGATCGCGCGTTGGGCGGGCGCCTTGCTCTCCTGGGCCTCGCGGATGAGCTTCACGATGCGGTGGAGGGCGCTGTCCGCCTCGGCGCGGGTCACCCGCACCACCAGCCGGCCCCAGTCGTTGAGCGTGCCTCCCGCGACCGCCGCGCCCGGACGCTTCGCCACGGGCTTGGCCTCGCCGGTGAGGTTGGACTCGTCGATCGCGCTTTCGCCTGCCAGCACCTCGCCGTCCGCCGGGACGAGCTCGCCGGGGAGCACGATGATGCGGTCGCCGGGGGTCAGCGAAGCCACGGGCACCTCGGTCTCGGTCCCGTCCGGAGCCAGGCGGCGGGCGCGTTTCGGGGAGCGATCGAGAAGGGCGTCGATGGCGCCGCGGGTGCGGTCCATCGCGTAATGCTCGATGGCGCCGGCGGTGGCGAACAGGAAGAGCAGCAGCACGCCCTCGAGCGGCTGGCCGACGACCCAGGCGCCGGCCGCGGCGAGCAACATGAGCAGGTGGACGTCGATCCGGCGGTGCCAGCGCAGCGCATGCCAGCCTTCCTCGGCGGCCTCCCAGGCGCCCGCGACGCAGGCGAGGCCGGCGAGCGTCGCGCGCAGCCAGGCGGGCCCGGCCAGCAGGTCGGTGGCGAGGGCGGCGGCGCCGAGGAGGCCGCAGGCGAGGGCCAGCGCGGCGAGGGTCTTCCATTCGCCCTCGTGCCCGTGGCCATGGTGGTCGTGGTGTCCGCTCATCCGTCGCAGGATGCCGCGCTTCGTCGCGAGCGTCAACCATGTCGACGGCGCGCGCGTCGCGTCGCGTATCAAATTCTTCGCTACGAAGGAGCGCTCCGTGACGGCGAAAAAACTTTCGCGCGTTACATGAAAATTCCTCTTGCGCAAGCGGGAGTTATGCTTATCAATCGCATCAAGAGTTAACCGCAACGTGACGAACCGAACCGAAACCCCGAGCGAAAGTCTCATCACCGTGTCGCTTCCCCCGAAGCTTCACGCCGAGGCGGTCGCCTTCCAGCATCGGTCCGGTTTCTCCACGCTGAGCGAAGTCATCCGGCATGCCCTGGATCGCTTCGCCGACTCCCGCCCGGCGCTCGAGCCTTCCCGCTCCCGCCAAGTTTCTTTCCGCGTACCGTCGGAGCTCCGCACTCGAATCACCCGTCAGGCGCGCAACGCGCAGGTGAGTGTGGGGCGCATCGTCAGGGTGGCGCTTCAGGCGCTGCCCTCTAACCCAACAACGATCCAAAAAAAGGAAAAAACTATGGCTAAAAAGAAGGCCGCCGCTAAGAAGGCGACCAAGAAGGCCACCAAGTCCAAGAAGAAGTAATTCTTCTGTGACTTTCCGTCGCTCGCGACGGATGGCGCCGGCGCTCCCGGTCATCACAAGGACCCTCGCAAGGGGGTCCTTTTCTTTTTCCGGGTCCGCCGACCCGATATAGGCTTGAAAGGGTGGGCGGGGGCACGGTTTGTTATCCGCCTCTACCATGAGCACCCCCATCCCCGCCGGCGCCGGCAAGATCACCATTTCCAACGGCAAGCTGACCGTCCCCGATCGTCCGATCATCCCGTTCATCGAAGGCGATGGCACCGGTCCCGACATCTGGCGCGCTTCCGTGCGCGTCCTGGACGCCGCGGTGGCCAAGGCCTACGCCGGCAAGCGCCAGATCCAGTGGCTCGAGGTGCTCGCGGGCGAGAAGGCCTTCAACCAGACCCAGAACTGGCTCCCCGAGGAGACCCTCACCGCCTTCCGCGAATACCTCGTCGGCATCAAAGGCCCGCTGACCACCCCGACCGGCGGCGGCATCCGCTCCCTCAACGTCGCCCTGCGCCAGCAGCTCGACCTCTACGTCTGCCTCCGCCCCGTGCAGTGGTTCACCGGCGTGCCCTCGCCGGTCAAGAATCCCGGCAAGGTCGACATGGTGATCTTCCGCGAGAACACCGAGGACATCTATGCCGGCATCGATTTCGAGGCCGGTTCGGAGATCGCCCTCAAGACCCTCGAGTTCATCAAGACGAACTTCCCGAAGGAATTTAAGAAGATCCGCTTCGGCGCCGAGCAGCCCGGCACGGTGG
>JBEGOO010000176.1:0-4190 GCA_041182045.1 Verrucomicrobiota bacterium | reverse complement strand
AACGGGCTGCGCGGTTACAAACGCGGCCTCTACGAGGGCGCGCTGCGTCAGGCCGCGATCGCCCGCTGGCCCGGCAAGGTGCCTGCGGGACGGGTCAGCGCGGAGCCCTGGGCGTTCTGGGACTTCCTGCCGACGGCCCTGGAACTCTCCGGCACCCCCGCCCCGAAAGGCCTGCGGACGGACGGCCTCTCGCTGGCGTCCTTCCTGCAGGGCGGACCGGCGCCGAAACGCGACTACTTCTATTGGGAACTGCATGAAGCGCAGTCGCTGCAGGCGGCCCGCTGGGGCGACTGGAAAGCCGTCCGCAACGGGCCCGCGGCGAAGGTCGAAATCTACGACCTCCACGCGGACGCGGCCGAGCAGAACGACCTGGCCGCCGCGCGCCCCGACCTCGTCGCCAAGGCCCTCGCGATCTTCCAGGACGCCCACGTCGACCATCCGGATTGGCCGATGCGGACCCTGAAACAGGCGAACGAGGCGAACAAAGCCCGGGCCAAGGAGTCCAAGTGAGCACCATGAAGCTCCGTCAGCTCGGTCGCTCCGACCTCCACCTCACCCCCGTCGGCCTGGGCACCTGGGCCATGGGCGGCGGCGACTGGAAATTCGGCTGGGGGCCGCAGGACGACGCGCTGTCGATCCGTACGATCCACGAAGCCCTCGACCTCGGCGTCAACTGGCTGGACACCGCCCCGGTCTACGGGCTCGGTCACTGCGAGGACGTCGTCGGCCGGGCGCTCAAGCAGCTCAAGGGGCCCCGCCCCATCCTCTCCACGAAGTGCGAACGCTGCTGGGATGAGGAACGCCAGATCATCCCGCGCCTCAAGCGCGCGAGCATCCGCCGCGAGATCGAGGACAGCCTGCGCCGCCTGGGCGTCGACGTCATCGACATGTACCAGATCCACTGGCCGCAACCCGACGAGGACATCGAGGAGGGTTGGGCCGCGATCGCGGAACTGGTGAAGGAGGGCAAGGTGCGCTGGGCCGGCGTGAGCAACTTCAACGTGGCCCAGCTCAAACGCCTCCAACCGATCCACCCGGTGGCGTTCCTGCAGCCGCCGTACAGCATGCTCAACCGCGGCATCGAGGCGGAGCTCATCCCTTATTGCGAGGCGCACGACATCGGCATCATCCCCTACAGCCCGATGCAAAAAGGCCTGCTCAGCGGCAAGGTCACGCAAGCCTGGGTCGACGCCTTGCCCGCGACCGACCACCGACGCGGCGACCCCCAGTTCAACGAACCGCTGCTCTCGCGGAACATCAGCTTGAACGAAGGGCTCCGCGCCCTCGCCACGCGCCTCGGCACCACGCCGGCGGAACTCGCCATCGCCTGGGTGCTCCGCCAGCCGCGCGTCACCTCCGCGATCGTCGGCGCCCGCAAGCCCGGCCAGATCGCCGAAACCATCGGCGGCGGGCGGCTGACCCTTCCCGCGGACGCGTTGCGGGAAATCGAGGGGTTGCTGAAATAGGGCCAGAGCCAGAGCCAGGGCTGGGGCTAGGGCTCGTTCGCTGCATCGAGTCAGGGCTGACCTCTTCGGGCGGCCGCTTGCAGGACAGCTTGCTTCGGCGACGAATCGCGCGCGGCTGACCCTATTATCACGCGCACCTGCCCCTGGCCCTGGCCCAAGCCCGAGCCCTATTACCGCCCCTTAATCTTCCGTTAAGGCCATTTCGGTTATCCTATCATCACCATGAAATCGTCGCGCCTCCTCCCCCTGTTGGCCCTGACCCTCGTCGGCACGGCCCGCGCCCACGTCCCGCCGGTCGAGGCCAAACACCGGACGCCGGAAGCGGCGACGGCCATCGAAGCACGATTCACGTTCTTCCTGCCGGCCGCGACCGGTTCGACCGGCCCCACACCCCCGCTGGCCGCGCCCTTCGCGGCCTTCGCCCCGAAGGTCGGCGTCCGGTGGGACGAGAAATACCTGTACGTCGAGGCCAAGGGCTTGCCGGACCACCCGCTGATGGCCGGCATCAAGTCCTGGCAGCAGCAGGTGCCGATCCCGCAGACCTACGCCGGGGACAGCGCCTGGCGGATCCCGCTCCACCCGGTGCCGGCGAAGGAACCGATGTCGGCCAAGACGCACTTCATGCGCGGGGCGATCGCGCTGGCCGCGAACGGGGTGCCCATCTTCAACGCGTTGAACAACCGCGGCGACGACGCCAAGAAGTTCGGCGAGCTCGACAACTTCGGCGGCCACTGCGGCAAGGGCGACGATTACCATTACCACGACGCCCCGGTCTTCCTCGAGAAGACGCTGGGCAAGGGCAAGCCGATCGCGGTCGCGCTCGATGGCTACCCGATCTACGGGTTCACCGAACCCGACGGGGGCGCGCCGGGCAAACTCGACGAGTTCGGCGGGCACGAGACGAAGGCGCTGGGCTACCACTACCACGCGCAGAAGGTCTACCCTTACATCAACGGCGGCTTCCACGGCGAGGTGACCGAGGTCGACGGCCAGGTCGACCCGCAGCCTTCCGCCAGCCACGTGCGACGCGAAGGCTCGGCCTACTCCCAGCAGCCCTTGCGAGGCGCCTTGATCAAGGACTTCGTGGTGGCCGCCGACGGCAAGAACTACGCCCTCAACTACGCGCTCAACGGCAAGGCCCTGAGCGTGAAATACACCGCGAACGAGGACGGCACCTGGACCTTCATCTACTCCAAGCCGGACGGCACGACGGAGACCGAGACCTACAAGCCGGGCGAACGGCGCCCAGGCGGAGCGGGCGGCCCCGGCGGCGACCGTCCCAAGGGCGGCGAGGGCGAAGGGAAAGGCAAGGGCAAGGGCGGCAAAGGGGGCAAGCGGCCGCCGCCCTCCGATCAGGAAGGCGCCAAGGGCGAGCTCGGCGACGCCGGCGAACCGGCCGCACCGGGAGGCGACGACGCCGCGCGACCAAAAGGCGACCGGCCGAAAGGCGGCAAAGGCAAGGGCGGCAAAGGCGGGCCCGGCGACCCTCCCGGCTTGGTCAAACCCGCCCCGGCCGACGCCCTGAAGCTCAACGTCTACGCGGACAACTGGTTCATCCTGTTCATCAACGGCAAGCTCCGCGTGGTCGACCCGATCGAATACATGCCCCACAATGTCGTGTCGGTCGACATCATGCCCGAATACCCGATGACGATCGCGGTGATGGCGATGGACAACGCCGACCCGAAGACGGGCCTGGAATACGGCAACCACATCGGTGACGCCGGCCTGATCATCAAATTCTCCGACGGCACCGTCACCAACGCGAAATGGAAAGCGCGGAGTTTCTTCAAGGGTCCGCTCAACCGCGACGTCGCCAACCCGCAGGTCCGGCACGAGCCGATCCCCGCGAACTGGTACGCCGTCGACTTCGACGATTCCGGCTGGGCCCAGGCTACCGAGTTCACCGAGGAACGCGTCAACCCGAAGGAATCGTTCACCAAGGCCCGCGAGGCCTTCGCCGGCGCGAAGTTCATCTGGTCCGACGACCTCGACCTGGACAACACCGTCATCTTCCGCGCCAAAGTCGAAGCCCCCGCCGGCTACAAGCAGCGCTGGACCGCCAAGCCCGAGATCGACATGACCGAGGTCACGCGACAGCTCCTGAACCGTTGAGCGATTGCCCGCTTGCCAGCGGGCGCCGGTAGCACAGGATCGGGCCACCCCATGAAGACGCTGTCCCTCGGCCTCCTCCTCGCCCTCGCGCCCTTCGCCCCAGCCGCCGAGACGGCGCCGGCGAAGCCCGCCGAAACCGTGAACGTCGCGCCGAAGGCTAAAACCAAGGCCCCCGACCCCGCCATGGCGCCGATCAAGGATGTCGCCGGCCTCCCGCGCCTCCTCCTCATCGGCGACTCGATCTCCATCGGCTACACGCTCCCGGTGCGCAAGCTTCTCGACGGCAAGGCGAACGTGCACCGGATCCCGACCAACGGCGGCCCGACCTCCAACGGGGTCGCGAACATCGCGAAGTGGCTCGGCGAAGGCAAGTGGGACGTCATCCATTTCAACTTCGGCCTGCACGACCTCAAGATCATGGAAGGCGGCAAGCGCCAGGTGGAGGTCGAGGACTACGAGAAGAATCTCCGCACCCTCGTCGGGGCCCTGAAGAAGACCGGGGCCAAGGTCATCTTCGCGACCACGACGCCGGTGCCCGAGGGAAAGCTCAACCCGCCGCGCGCGTTCGGCGACGTCGCCGTCTACAACCAGATCGCGCTCAAGGTCATG
>JBEGOO010000175.1:0-2684 GCA_041182045.1 Verrucomicrobiota bacterium | reverse complement strand
GTAGGCGCCCCAGGCTTCGCCGACCGCGCGGGCGATCTCGGCGGCGTCGTCACGCACGACGAGCGAACGGGTGATGGGCAGTCCGCGGCGGGCGAGGTGCTCGCCGAGCCAGAGGAGGTGCGTGTTCTCGCGGATGCCGTCCAGCAGCTCGTCGCCCACGTTGATGACGAGGACTTGGCGAGGTCGGCTGTTGCAGGAAAGCATTTGCGGAAACGGGGCGTCCCAGCAGGGTTAACTGACCAGGCTAAAAATGCAAACCGACCGGGAAGAACTTTCGCCCAAGGCCAAGGCCCGGCGTGCCCCCCATACCCCAGGCGTCTACCTGATGAAGGACGCCGCGGGCCTGGTCGTCTACGTCGGGAAGGCCAAGGACCTCAAGAAGCGCCTGGCGTCCTATTTCGTGCCCCGCCAGCGGATGACCCCCAAGGTGGCCGCGATGATGGACACGGTCGCCGACATGGAATGGCATGAGGTCCGCTCCGAGACCGAGGCCCTGCTCCTGGAGGGTAAGCTGATCAAGCGCTGGCGCCCCCGCTGGAACATCCTCTTCCGCGACGACAAGCAGTTCCCCCAGGTCCGCGTCGACCTCGCCGACCCCCTCCCCCGGTTCCGCATCGTCCGCGCCCGCACGACCGATGCCTGCCGCTACTTCGGGCCTTTCCCCCACCAGCAGGCCGTCCGCCGCACCCTCAACGAGATGCGCAAGAAGTTCGGCATCCTCCTCGCCGACAGCACGCCGACCGCGCAACCCGACGGCACGTGGAAGCTCTACGACGACGCCCGCTCCGAGATCCAGAAGCACGCCAACGTGGTGACCACGGAGGAATACGCCGCCCGCGTGACCGAGGCCTGCGCCTTCCTCGAAGGCAAGGTCGAGACCTGGGCCGAGCAGGTCGAGGCCGATATGCGCCAGGCCGCCGCGGAACGCGACTACGAGAAGGCCGCGAGCCTGCGCGACCTGCTCGACGCGCTGAAGCGCACGACGGAGAAGTCCCGCCGCTTCCTGCGCGAGAACCCCCTGCCCCGCCGCGACGAAGCCGGCGCCCTCGCCTCGCTCGCCGCCGCCCTCGGCCTCGAACGCCCGCCCGCCACGGCGGAGTGCTTCGACATCTCGCACATCTCCGGCACGCTCGCGGTCGCGTCGATGGTCCGCTTCGTCGACGGCCAGGCCGACAAGTCGGGCTACCGTCGCTTCAAGATCAAGTCCTTCGAGGGCAACGACGACTTCCGCTCCATGCAGGAAGTGGTCGGCCGCCGCTACACCCGCCTGCACGAGGAGCACCGCGCCTTCCCCGAGCTCGTCATCATCGACGGCGGCCTCGGCCAGGTCGGCGCCGCGCTCGCGGCCTTCAAGGAGCACGACCTCGCCCCGCCCCCGCTCATCGGCCTCGCCAAGCGCGAGGAGACCATCGTCTTCCCCGACGGCCGCGAACTGAAGCTGCCGCGGCATGACGTCGGCCTCGCCCTGCTCATGCGCATCCGCGACGAGGCCCACCGCTTCGCCAACGACTTCAACGCCGAGCTCCGCAGCCGGAAGCTGCGCGAGTCCCTGCTCGACGAGATGCCCGGCCTCGGGCCCAAGCGGAAGGACGCCCTCCTCGCGCACTTCGGCAGCATCCAGAAGCTACGCAAGGCCACCGTCGGGCAGATCGCCGAGGTCGAAGGCCTCAGCGACAAGCTCGCCGGCGAGGTGAAGGCTTATCTCGAGGCGAGAGGCTGAGGTGGGGACGCGATGACATCGCGTCCGCTGACAGAAACGCAAGGGAGACCGGAGACCGGGAAGGATGCTTCGGCTAAAAAAACCGCAGCCAATTATCCGGTCTCCGGTTTCCCTTGGAGCGGGGTGTCTTCATGCCGCCACCTGCCACCTGGAACCGCCACCCGCCACCTGAGAATGGATACGCCTGTGTCGTGACGCGCTCCCGGCCCCTTCCCTTTGCCTCGAATCTATTCAGCCCTCCATTCAGTCCTCAACGCTTCACCGCCATCTCCCGTTCCACGAGCTCGGCTACGCGCTCGGCGCCGCCGGCGTCGCCGAGGCCATCGACGGAGACTTTCCACTTCTTCCAGAGAGCCCAGTCGCCGGTGAAGGCTTCGGCGATGATCGCGCGCGCGGCGGCGGGCGTCAGGCCGTAGGCGCCGGCGTCATGCTCGGCGATGAGGCGGCCGTTGCCGGCTTCCTGGCCCGGGATCACCTGCGTGATGACCATCGGCACGCCGGCCGCGACGCACTCGTGCGTGGTGGCGCCGCCGGCCTTGCTGACGACGAGGTGGCTCGAAAGCATCAGCGCGGGGATGCGGTCGGTCCAGCCGAGCACTTCGGCGCGGCCTTCGACGGCGCGTTCGACGGCTTCCTTGAAGGAGGCGTCCTTGCCGACGGTGATCGTGAGCTCGAGGCCGAGCGTCGAGAGCGCGGTGGCGAGCTCGACGGCGTCACGCTTGCCGGGATTGAGCATCAGCAGCACGCGCGGGCGTTCGCCGGCCTTGGCCGAGGAACGCGGCGCGAGGCGGGCAGAGACCGGGAAGCCGTAAGGGAGGACCTTCGCGGCGGGCACGCCCTGGCGGATCATGACGTCGGCCGTGGCCTGGTTCGGGGTGACATACCAGTCGGAATGGGCGCGATGCCAGGCGCGGTTGACCGAGATGGAGTCCGTGACGACCGTGATCAGGCGCGGGCGGGCGGG
>JBEGOO010000174.1:0-14804 GCA_041182045.1 Verrucomicrobiota bacterium | reverse complement strand
CCCTTGGTGCCGATCTGGTCCTTGACGACCTGGATGACGATGTCGGAGCCGGCGGGGAAGAGCTGCGGGATGTCCTTGGCCTGGTAGCGGGCCTTGCGCTGCTTCTGCTCGGCGGACTCGTTGTCGCGGATGAACTCGACCTGCGAGTCGTTGGCCGCCGGGAGCATGTCCCAGTAGTGCAGGAACGCGTTCTTGGGCTGGCCGATGTCGACGAAGGCGGCCTTGAGGCCGGACTCGAGGTTCTGTACGCGGCCCTTGAAGATCGCGCCGACCATGCGGTTCTCGCCCTTGTGCTCGATCTCGAACTTGTCGAGGACGCCGTTGGTCAGGAGCGCGACGCGCTTCTCGAGCGTCTCGGCGTTGATGACCAGCTCGCGGTAGGTCGCGCGGTCCTTGGAGAAGTGCTTGACGATGCGCTGGAGGAGCGGGAGCTCCTTGCGCCGCCGGCCGGCCTCCTCCGCCAGCTTGCGCTGGTCGATGAGGGCGTTCTGGGCGTCGCCGCCCTCCGGGATTTCTTCGTGGATGTCTTCGGGTTCGTTGTGGTCGGGCATCGGGTCAGGCGGTTAAGCCGGTTGCCGGAGGACCTCCGCCTTCGCCGCCGCCGGCCGAATGCCGGTGGACGCTCTGGACTAATCCAAGGAGCAGGAAGCAGCTGAGCACGAAAGACCCTCCGTAGCTGAGGAAAGGAAGGGGGACCCCGGTGACGGGCATCAGGTCGATGTTCATCCCCACGTTGACCACGACGTGCGTGCCGAGGATGGCGGCGGCGCCGAGGGCGAGGAGGGAACCGAAACGATCGGCGGCGCGCGCCGCGGTGCGGACGACGCGCCAGAACAGGAGGGCGAAACCGACGATCACCGAGAGGGCTCCGGTGAAGCCGATCTCCTCGGCCATCCCGGAAAAAAGGAAGTCGTTGTGGGCGGCGGCCTCGGGCAGGTAGCCGAAGCGGGCCTGGGTGCCGTTGCCGATGCCCTGGCCGGTCAGACCGCCGCGACCGACCGCGATGTTGGCCTGACGCACGTTCCAGGTGACGCCGACGTGCTTGGGGTCGATGACATCGGGGGCGACGAACGACATGATGCGCTCGCGCTGGTAATCCTTCAACAGCACGAACCAGGCGGTGGCCTCATGCTTCCCGCGGACGGCGCGCGCCGGATCCTTCTCGTCCTTGTGCTCCTGGGAATAGGCGGTGACCTTCGCGGAATACTCGACAAGGTCGATCGCCACCAACCCGCCGAGAAGCAGGGAAGCCACCCCCGCCACCAAGAAGAACCTGAAGGTCAGGCCGGCGACATATAGGAGGAGGAATGACAGCGGCAGGTAGATGAGGGCAGACCCTAGGTCCGGCTGCACAAAAATCAAGACAAAGGGCAGCGCGGCGGCGCCGCCGACCTTCAGGACCGTGGGCCAGCTGGCCCGGAAGGCCCCGATCGGGGAGCGGGCGAGCAACGCGGCGATGAAGACGAGCGCGGCCACCTTGGCGAACTCGGAGGGCTGGATCGAGAACGGCCCGAAATCCATCCAGCGCCGGGCGCCGTTGATGCTCCGGATGAACCCCCCGAGGTCCATCTTCAGGAAAGCGCAGGCCGACACCGGGAGCAGCAGGAGGATGCCGGCGAGGTAGATCCGGCGCGCGTGCCGGAGGAACTCGCGATAATCGACGGCGGCGACGATCCAGTAGGCGACCCAGCCGATGACGATGAAGACGACCTGGGAGCGCCAGAAACCGCTTTGCCGGAACTCGCCGGCCGACCAGATCGCGACGACTCCCAGGGCGCTGAGCCCGAGGATGATCACGACCTGCGTCCAATCCGTCCGCCAGGCGAAGTTGACGAACTTGTCCCACCAGACCGCCGCCGTCGGCGGCTCATCGTCATAGCGGGAGGACATGCCCGCAAAGGAACCACGATTCTCCCCGGTTAAGCAAGGCGAACCTCCCGAAAGGGCTTGCGACCAAGGCCGTTCGGGCAAGGGTGGCGGCCGGGTCCCCCGACCCGAACGCCACCATGCCGGCCGCCGCCGACCAAAGCTTCATCGCCGCCGTCACCTTCTCCTGCGGGGCGATCGCGGCCTATTCCATCGCCAAGTGGCATGAGAACAGCCGCGGGGCCGTGCGCGAGGCCAAGCTCCGCGCCGAGGTCGAGCTCGCCCGGCGCGAGGCGACCCTCGAGGCTTCCGAGCTCCGGGCCGAGGCCGAGGACGAGAAGCGGGTCGCCGCGCGCCTCACCGCGGAAGCCGCGCTGCAGTCCCGGGCCGCCGAGGCCCTCCGCGACGAGACGCACCGCGAACGCGAGCAGCTGGGCCGCGAGCTGCAACGGCTCGCCGGGCTTTCCGCCGACCAGGCCCGCGCCCTCACCATCGAGGCCCTCCGCCGCGAGATGGGCGAGGAAGTCCGGCTCCTGCGCCACGAGCTGCTCGACCAGGCCGAGCAGGAGGTGGCCGACGAGGCCCGCCGCAAGCTGCTCTCCGCGATGCAGCGCCTGACCACGCAGACGACGCAGGACGCGACCTCCGTGCTGGTGTTCCTCCCGAACGAGGAGATGAAGGGACGCATCGTCGGCCGCGAGGGCCGCAACATCCGCACCTTCGAGCAGGCCACGGGCGCGACGTTGCTGATCGACGACACCCCCGGACAGGTGCTCGTCTCCTGCTTCGATCCGGTGCGCCGCGAGATCGCGCGCATCGCCCTCGAACGCATCGTGAAGGACGGCCGCGTGACGCCCGCCCTGATCGAGGAGACCGTCCGCGCCTCCGCCGACGAGGTGGTGAAACTGGCCTGCCGGCTGGGGCGCGACGCCGTCCGCGAGCTCGGCCTGCCGCCCATGGCCGCCGCCGTCGAGGAGCTGCTCGGCCGCCTGCATTTCCGCCTGTCGGCGAACCAGAACACCCTCGCCCACTCCGTCGAGGTCGCGCAGCTCTGCGCGATGCTCGCCGCCGAGATCGGCATCGACCCGATTCCCGCTAAGCGCGCGGGCCTGCTGCACGACCTCGGCAAGGCGATCGAGGCGGAGGCCGGCGGCAGCCACGCCCAGGCCGGCGCGGCGTTGCTGCGGCGGCTCGGCGAGGACCCGCGCGTGGTGAACGCCGTGGCGGCCCACCATCGCGAGGTCGAGGCCGAGAGCCTCTACGCCCCGCTAGTGATGATCGCCGACGCCGCCTCCGGGTCGCGACCGGGCGCGCGCGCGTCCACCCTCGAGAGCTTCGTCCAACGCGCCCGCGGGCTCGAAGAGATCGCCCAATCGTTCGACGGGGTCCGCGAGGCCTTCGCCTTCCAGTCCGGCCGCGAGCTCCGCGTCATCGTCGACCCCGGCAAGATCGACGACACCGCCGCCGCCGAGCTCGTCCGGCGCATCCGCCTGACCGTCGAGGAGAAGCTTTCCTACCCCGGGACCGTCAAAATCGTGCTGATCCGTGAACAAAGGTTCACCGAAGAGGCCCGCTGAGGCGGTTTCTTGTTGTGGACCGGGGGGTCGGACTTATCAAGGAACCTCCCCGGGTTCCGACCCGGGACCCTCGGTGCCCCTTGGAGGATCGTCCTCCATTCCTAACGGGCCCGAACCACCGCGGCACGCCCCCACTCTGGAGGCGCCGCATCCACCGGTCGGCCCAAACGAAGGCCGCCCCAACCCAAGCAACATGAGCCAAGAAGAAACCCAGGGCCAGGAGCACGTCTCCGCCCAACAGCCCGTCGCGGACACGAGCGCCAACGAAGTCCGCACCCCCGCCCCGAGCATCCGTGAAGCCAAGCTGGAATCCGCCCACGCGGAACTCCCGCCCCTGTCCGTCATCGGTGCCACCAACGAACCCGCCGCCGCCCCCGGCACGATCCTGCCCCCGAAGCAGTTCGGTCGCCGCGGCACGCCCCGTGGCGGCGCCCCGACCGCTCCCGGCCAGGCCGCCCGCCCGACCATCGGCGTCGTCGAGAACCCCGCCGAACTGACCGAGTCGCTCTCCGGCGACCGCGCCAAGCAGCCGGCCCCTTCGCACCGTGAACCGCGCGAACGCCGCGAACCGCGCGCCCCGCGCGAGCCGCGTCCGGAGCAGGCCGAAGGCGCCCCCGCGCCCGAAGGCCGCCAGCCCGGCATCCCGTCGGACGGCAGCGCCTTCGAAGGTCGTCCGCGTCGCGAGCCCCGCGAACGCCGCGAACCGCGCGAGCCGCGTGAACCCCGCCAGGAAGGCGCCCCGCAGGGCGACCGCCCCCGCCGCGAGGACCGTCCGCGCCGCGAGGAACGCCCGCGCATCCAGATCGAGCCCGTCGTGATCCCCGTCCAGGCCCCCATCGGCTTCTGGGCGACGGTGAAGCGCAAGCTCGCCTCCCTGTTCGGCATCCCCGACAAGGCCGTCTTCGTGCCGGCGGAACGCTCCGCCCACCCGCCCCGCGGCGAACACCGCGGCGAGCGTCATGACCGCGGCGACCGTGGTCATCGCGGCGGCCGTGGCCGGGGCGACTTCCGCGGCGGCCGCGGTGGCGACCGCGGCGGCAACCGTGGCGGTCGCGGCGATTCCCGCGGCCCCCGCGGCGAGCGCAGCGGCCCGCGCGAAGGCTGAACCAGACGGGGGCGCCGACCGGCGCCCCCGCTTCTTTTCCGGACATGCTGGAAGTCGCGTACATCCAAGGCGGGCCGGTCCTGCGGGGCGTCGTGCGCGCCGCGGGCGCGAAGAACGCCGCGCTCCCGATCCTCGCCGCCGCGCTCCTCACCGAGGACGTCGTCACGCTGCGCGGCGTGCCCGACCTCAGCGACGTCCGCTTCATGGCGGAGATCCTCCGCCACCAGGGCGCCGAGGTCGCGCAACCCGAGCCGGGCACCTGGGTCATCCGCGCCGCCGCGCTCACGCACCGGACGCCCTACGACCTCGTGCGCAAGATGCGCGCCTCGGTCTGCCTGCTCGGCGCGCTCGTCGGCCGCCTCCGCCGCGCCGAGATGGCGATCCCCGGCGGCTGCGTCATCGGGCCCCGCCCGATCGACCTCCACCTGCGCGGGCTCGAGGCGCTCGGCTGCGCCGTGGGCGCCGAAGGCGGGCTCGTGCGCGTGGACGCCGCCGACGCGCGCGGCGCCGACGTCGACATGGGCGGCCCGATGGGCAGCACCGTGCTCGGCACGGCCAATCTCGTGATGGCGGCGACGCTCACGCCGGGCGTCACCCGCATCCTCACCGCGGCGCGCGAACCCGAGGTCGTCGACCTGTGCGCCCTGCTCACCAAGATGGGCGCCCGCATCTCGGGCCAGGGCACGGGGACGATCGTCGTCGAAGGCGTCGCGGCCCTCCGCGGCTGCGAACACACCATCATCCCCGACCGCATCGAGGTCGGCACCTACCTCGTCGCCGGCGCCATCACCGGCGGGGACGTCACCGTGCAGGGCGCCGAGCCCGCCCACCTCGAAGCCTTCCTCGGCAAGCTCCGCGAGGCGGGCGTCGCCGTCGAGACCGGCCCAGGCTTCATCCGCGCCCACGGCCGGCCGACGCGGCCGGTCGACCTCGTGACCGCGCCGCATCCCGGCTTCCCGACCGACCTGCAGGCGCAGTTCATGGCCCTGCAGCTGCTCGTCCCAGGGCGCAGCACCTTCACCGAGAAGGTCTACCCCGCCCGCTTCATGCACGCCGCGGAGCTCCAGCGCATGGGCGCGGACATCGCCGTCGAAGGCGCCGTCGCCACCGTCCACGGCGGCAAGCCGCTCTCCGGCGCTCCCGTGATGGCGTCCGACCTCCGCGCCTCGGCCGCCTTGATCCTCGCCGCGCTGGCCGCCAAGGGCGACACTTGGGTCCAGCGGCTCTACCATCTCGACCGCGGGTACGAACGTTTCGAGGAACGCCTGCGCGCGCTCGGCGCCGCCGTCGAACGCCTCCCGGCCTCGGCGTTGCCGAAGGGCTTCGCCGAGGACTGAGGGTTGCCAAGCCCCGGCGAGTCCGCACGGTGATGCGCATGGCCCGCGCCCAGGATCCCGCCGAGCAACCGACCCCGCCCTCCGGCGGCAAGGAGGCGCTGTCGCGCGCGAACCCCGCGCTCGACGCCGGCCTGCGCCCGCCACGGCTCGACGACTTCGTGGGCCAACCGCGCACCGTCGAGCGCCTGCGCGTGATGCTGGGCGCCGCGCGCCGCGAGGGCCGCACGCTCGACCACATCCTACTCCACGGCCCGCCCGGCCTCGGCAAGACGACGCTCGCGATGATCCTGGCCGAGGAGATGGGCCGGCCGGTCCGCGTGACTTCCGGCCCGGTGGTCGAGAAGGCTTCCGACCTCGCCGGCCTGCTCACGAGCCTGCAGGAGGGCGAGCTGCTGTTCATCGACGAGATCCACCGCATCCCGAAGACGGTCGAGGAGTTCCTGTACTCGGCGATGGAGGACTTCCGCATCGACATCATGATCGACCAAGGGCCGAACGCGCGCTCCGTCCGCCTCGACCTGCCGAGGTTCACGCTGGTCGGCGCGACGACCCGGACCGGCCTGCTGACCGCGCCCCTGCGCAGCCGCTTCACGCTGCAGACGCGCCTCGACTACTACACCCGCGCGCAGCTGCTCAGCATCGTGCGCCGCAACGCCGCGCTGCTCAGCCTGGACCTCGACCAAGGCGGCGCCGAGGAGATCGCGCGGCGCGCCCGCGGCACGCCGCGCATCGTCAACAACCTCCTGCGCTTCACGCGCGACTACGCCCTGGAGCGCGCCGGCGGCAAGGCCGACGCCCAGGTGACCGCGGCCGCCCTCGAGCTCCTCGAGATCGACCAGCACGGCCTCGACGACATGGACCACCGCTTCCTCCGCGCGATGGCCGAGAAGCACCACGGCGGTCCGGTCGGCCTCGGCAGCATCGGCGCCGCCATCGGCGAGGACGCCCACACGCTCGAGGAGGTCCACGAGCCGTTCCTGGTGCAGGAAGGCTACGTCGTCCGCACCCCGCAGGGCCGCGTCCTGACCCCGAAAGGTTGGCTGGCCGTGGGCCTCACCCCGCCGCCCGGCGCCCCGGGGGCACTCTGACGCTGGACATCGGCGGACTCCCTCCGCTAGGTTCCCCCCTTCACCACCATGGCAAAACGTTGGGTCATCAAGCTCGGTTCCGGCCTCCTCACCCGCAAGGACGGCAAGGTCGACCGCGTCCAGATCGGCCGCATCGTCGACCAGGTCGCCGGACTGCATAAGCGCGGCATCCAGGTCGTGATCGTCTCCTCCGGCGCCGTCGCCGCGGGCATGACCGCCATGGGCCTCGAGAAACGCCCGAAGGAAGCCCGCGAGCTCCAGGCCTGCGCCACCGTCGGCCAGCCGGAACTGATGTCGGAATACGGCAGGCACCTCCGCCGCCACAAGCTGCTCGGCGCGCAGATGCTCCTGACCTACTGGGACCTCGACAGCCGCGCCTGCACGCGCAACGCCCGCGCCACCCTCGACCTCCTCCTCGCCCGCAAGCGCTTCGTCCCGATCATCAACGAGAACGACGCCATCGCCGACGAGGAGATCAAGGTCGGCGACAACGACCGCCTCTCGGCCCACGTCGCCGCCCTCGTCGGCGCCGACCTCCTCGTCATCCTCTCCGGCATCGAGGGGCTGATGACCAAGTCCGACGGCACCGGCGACCTGATCCCTGCCGTCCGCAAGCTCGACGACTCCGTGCGCGCGCTCGCCGGCGGCGCCGGCTCCGAACGCAACGTCGGCGGCATGGTCACGAAGCTGCTCGCCGCGGAGATCGCGGCCGAAGGCGGCGTCGACACGGTCATCGCCAGCGGCCGCCGCGAGAAGGTCCTGCTCGAACTCGCCGACGGCAAGAAGCTCGGCACGCGTTTCTCGCTGCGGAGGAAATGAGCGACCTCCTCCAGCGCGTGACGGCGATCGCCCGCGCGGCCAAGCGGGCCTCGCGCGCCCTCGCCCTCGCCCCGACCGCCGTCCGCGACGCCGCCCTGCGCGCCGCCGCCCAGGCCCTCCGCGCCGACGAAGCCGCCATCCTCGCGGCCAACGCCCAGGACCTCGCCGCCGCCCAGGCCAAGGGCCTCGCGGACGCGATGACCGACCGCCTGCGCCTCGACCACGCCCGCCTCGAGGACATCGCCGTGGCCTGCGAAGCCGTCGCGCGGCTCCCCGACCCCGTCGGCGAAGTCACCGAGGATTGGACGCGCCCCAACGGCCTGCGGATCGTGCGCCGCCGCGTGCCGATCGGGCTCGTCGCCATCATCTTCGAGTCGCGCCCCAACGTCACCGTCGACGCCGCGGCCCTCTGCCTCAAGTCCGGCAACG
The DNA here is from genome assembly GCA_041182045.1 of Verrucomicrobiota bacterium. GTDB lineage: Bacteria > Verrucomicrobiota > Verrucomicrobiia > Opitutales > UBA953 > UBA953. The sequence continues at coordinate 6,583 of JBEGOO010000174.1, read as the reverse complement.
GGTGCGTGCTCCGCGGCGGCAGCGAGGCGATCCACACGAACCTCGCGCTCGCGAAGTCCTTCGCGACCGGCCTGCGCGCCGCCGGGCTGCCCGCCGAGGCCGTGACGCTCCTGCCCTTCACCGACCGCGAGGCCGTGCCCGCCCTCGGCTCGCTCCGCGGCATCGTCGACATCATCGTGCCGCGAGGCGGACCGGGCCTCATCGAGGCCGTCGTCAACTCCGCGAAGGTCCCGGTCATCAAGCACGACGCGGGCATCTGCCACGTCTACGTGCACGCGCGCGCCGACCTCGCCAAGGCGCTGCCGATCGTCCTCAACGCCAAGTGCCAGCGCCCCAGCGCCTGCAACGCGGCCGAGACCGTCCTCGTCGACGCCGCGGTCGCGCCGGCCTTCCTGCCCGACCTGGCCGCCGCCCTCGCCGCGCGGCGGACCGAGGTCCGCGCGGAGGCCCGCGCCGCCGCCCTCATGCCCGGCGCCCGCGCCGCCACGGAGGCCGATTTCCGGACGGAGCACCTGGCCCTGATCCTCAACGTGAAGGTGGTGGCCGACCTGGCGGAGGCCGTCGACCATATCGAGACCTGCGGCTCGCACCACTCCGACGCCATCCTGACCGAGGACGAGGCCGCGGCCCGGGCCTTCCTGGCCCAGGTGGACAGCGCCTGCGTCTACTGGAACGCCAGCACCCGGTTCACGGACGGCGGGGAGTTCGGTTTCGGGGCCGAGGTGGGCATCAGCACCGACCGCCTGCACGCCCGCGGACCGATGGGAATCCGCGAATTGACCACCTGGAAGTTCGAAATCACGGGCCAAGGGCAGGTCCGTTCGTGATTCGCGGGTTTTCCGTTTGACAGGCGGGGGGTCGGGGACCTTTGTTCACCTTCCTTTTGGCTGTCCGGGGTGGTAGCTCAGTTGGTTAGAGCGCCTGCCTGTCACGTAGGAGGTCGCGGGTTCGAGTCCCGTCCATCCCGCCAGCCAAAAGGACGCCTTTGAAGGCCGCCTCGGCGGCCGGAGAAGCCCTGTCGCCGGAACGTCACCCGGACGGGGCGGACCTGTGCATCCTTTTTGCTTCCCCCCTCCCCCCTTGTGGACAGAAATCAACCCAACCCTATGAGCAAAAAAGTCCTGATCATCGGCGCGGGCGGCGTGGGCAACGTCGTCGCCCACAAGTGCGCCATGCTGACCGAGTACTTCTCGGAAGTCATGCTGGCCTCGCGCAACGAGAACAAGTGCAAGGCCATCGCCGCCGACGTGAAGCACGCGACGGGCCGCACGCTCCGCACCGCCGCCGTCGACGCGGACGACGTCAAGGCGACCGTCGCCCTCATCAAGTCCTTCGGCGCCGACCTGCTCATCAACGTCGCCCTGCCCTACCAGGACCTCCCGCTGATGGACGCCTGTCTCCACGCCGGCATCCACTACGTCGACACCGCCAACTACGAGCCCCCGCACCTCGCGAAGTTCGAGTATTCCTGGCAGTGGGCGTACCGCGAGCGCTTCCAGAAGGCCGGCCTCACGGCGCTCCTCGGCTCGGGCTTCGACCCCGGCGTGACCAACGTCTTCTGCGCCTACGCCCAGAAGCACCTCTTCGACACCATCGAGACCATCGACATCATGGACGCCAACGCCGGCGACCATGGCTACCCCTTCGCGACGAACTTCAACCCGGAGATCAACATCCGCGAGATCACGCAGCGCGGCCGCTACTGGGAGCAGGGCGAGTGGAAGGAGACCGACCCGCTGTCCGTGAAGTGGGTGTACGACTACCCGGGCATCGGCCCGAAGGACAGCTACCTGCTGTTCCACGAGGAGCTCGAGTCGCTGGCGATCAACATCAAGGGCCTGAAGCGCATCCGCTTCTTCATGACCTTCTCGCAGAACTACCTGACGCACCTGCGCGTGCTCGAGAACGTCGGCCTGACCCGCATCGACCCGATCGAGTTCCAGGGCCACAAGATCGTCCCGATCCAATTCCTCAAGGCGCTGCTCCCCGACCCCGCGTCGCTGGGCCCGCGCACCAAGGGCAAGACCTGCATCGGCTGCGAGATCACCGGCGTCAAGGACGGCAAGCCGCGCAAGGTCTTCATCCACAACATCTGCGACCACCAGGAGTGCTACGCCGAGGTGAAGTCCCAGGCGATCAGCTACACCACCGGCGTCCCCGCGGCGATCGGCGGCGCGATGATCGCCTCCGGCCAGTGGACCCGCCCGGGAGTCTGGAACATGGAGGAGATGAACCCGGATCCGTTCATGGCGGAGCTGAACAAGCGCGGCCTGCCTTGGCACGTCCAGGAACTGCCCGCCTGAGGCCGCCCCGGCTCCCCGACGAAGCCCGCCGCCCGGCGGGCTTTTCATTTGCGCCCCGTCCCGCCCGCGCCAACTTCCCTCCCGTGTCCGACGCCCTCACCGAAGCCTTCGCGAAGGTCGACCTCTCCCGGGTCCCGAGCCCCTGCCACGTGCTGCACCGCGGCCTGCTGGAACAGAACCTGCGGATCCTGCGCTCCGTGATGGATCGCTCGGGCGCCAAGATCCTCCTCGCGCTGAAGGGCTTCGCCCAATTCAGCGAGGCCAAGCTCGTGTCGAGGTACCTCGCGGGCACCACGTCCTCCGGCCTGCACGAGGCCCTGCTCGGTCGCGAGGAGTTCGGCGGCGAGGTGCACGCCTATTCGCCCGCCTTCAAGGACGAGGAGTTCGCGCACCTGCTGCGCATCGCCGACCACATCTCCTTCAATTCGCCTTCGCAGTGGAAGCGCCACCGCGCCGCGGCCCTCGCCGCCGGCCGCCGGCTCTCCTTCGGCCTGCGCGTGAACCCCGAGCACGCCGAGGTCGACGTCGAGCTCTACAACCCCTGCGCCGCGGGCTCCCGCCTCGGCACGCTCCGCTCCGAGATCAAGGACCCCGCCGACCTCGACGGCCTCGAGGGGTTGCACTTCCACACGATGTGCCAGCAGGGCGCCGACGTCCTCGAACGGACGGTCGCGGCCTTCGAGGCGAAGTTCGGCGAGTTCATCCCCCGGATGAAGTGGGTGAACTTCGGCGGCGGCCACCACATCACCCGCGAAGGCTACGACCTCGACCGGCTGGTGCGCGTGATCGCGGGCTTCCGCGCCCGCTGGGGCGAGCACATCCAGGTCTACCTGGAACCGGGCGAGGCCATCGGCATCGGCACCGGCGTCCTCGTCGGCACGGTCCTCGACCTCGTCCACAACGGGGTGGACATCGCCATCCTCGACCTGTCCGCGACCTGCCACATGCCCGACACCCTGGAGATGCCTTACCGGGCCGACATCGTCGGGGCTGACCTGCCGGGCAAGCTGGCCCACACCTACCGCCTCGGCAGCGCCACCTGCCTGGCCGGCGACGTGATCGGGGACTACTCCTTCGCCGCCCCGCTGCAGGTCGGCCAGCGGCTGGTGTTCCTGGACATGTCCCATTATACGTTCGTCAAGAACACGACCTTCAACGGCGTGCCCCTCCCCGCCATCGCCAGCTTCGACCCGGCGACCGGGCGGACGGAAGTGATCCGCCGCTTCGGCTACGCGGACTACAAGAACCGCCTTTCCTGAGACCCGTAGGCGCTTGACCCACGGGGGTTTTCGGCCAAAGTCTGGCGAAAATCATGAATCCCACCACCGCCATCCTCAGCCTCGTGGCCGCCGCCCTCGCCGGCGTCACGGTCGTCACCTTCAACGACGCGGACAACGCGAAGGCCGAGGTCGCCAAGGCCAAGGAAGAATCCATCGCCGCGATCCGCGCCTCCGGCTCCAAGATCGCCGCCGCCGAACGCAAGACCTTCGAGGCCGAGGTCCGCGCCAAGGCCGCCCTCGCGAGCGAGGCCGCCGCCAAGGACGCCGTCAAGGCGACCGAGGACAACTCCAAGAAGACCGTCGAGGACCTGGCCAAGGCCAAGACCGACCTGACCGCCGCCGCCACCAAGATCGCCGAGCTCGAGAAGGCCCGCTCCGAGGCCGCCGCGCGCGTCAACGAGCTCAACGCCGAGGTCGCGAAGCTGCGCGACGGCACCGACGTCCGCGAGGCCACCGCCAAGGCGAAGAAGGCCGAGGGCGACCTCACCCAGGCTTCCGGCGCCCTGCGCGACGCCAACGCCAAGCTCGACGAAGCCGCCAAGAAACTGGCCCTCCTCGAGGAGGAGAACGCCCGCCTGAAGGCCGAGGCCAAGGGTTTCGACAACCCGTCCCCGAACTACCGCGCGCGCTGAGCCGCCTTCCGGCTCCGCCCCGAAAACCCGGCCATCTGGCCGGGTTTTTTGTTGGCGGGGGCGGCGGCGAAACGGCGCAGCTTGCGGAGCAGCGCGGGGCGGGCGGCGCGCCGCAGTTCGTGCTCCCAGAGACGCAGCACGCGCCAGCCGGCGGCCCGGAGCTGGCGGGTGTTCCGCCGGTCGCGCGCGCGATTCGACGCGAACTTTTCCCGCCAGAAGGCCGCGTGGCCGACGGGGCGGGTCCCATGTCGCGGACAGCCGTGCCAGAAGCAACCATCGACGAACACCGCCCAACGTCGTTCCGGGAACACGAAATCCGGCCGGACCTTCCACGCCTCGTCGCCCCGTCCGCCCGTGAGCCGACGTTGACGGCGCCAGCCGGTGAGACCCTCGGCCCGGAGGACGCGGGCCAAGGCCAGCTCCGTGGAGGCGTTGCCCCTTCCTCTCACCTTGGCCATCAAGGCGCTGCGGGCGGCGCGGCTGAGGGTGTCGGCCATGACCGGCATCCTGACGGCCGGGCGGTTCGCGGGCAAGCGTCGGACGCCCGGGCAAACAAAAGGGGCCGGCTTGCGCCGGCCCCGTGCGGGAACCTTCCGGATCCGAGGATTTAGAAGGCGACCTGGGCCTGCAGACGGATCGCGTCGACCGTGGCCTTGTCGCCGGAGACCGCGCCGGTCGCCGGGGTGATGATCCCCTTGAACTTGGCGCGCTCGAAGCCGAGCTGGATCTTGGCGTTGTAACCGTTCACCTGCTGGCCGAGGGCCTCCAGGTTGAAGTAGTAGTTCACGCCGAGGTACAGGGCGTTGGACTGGTCGTAGAGACCGCCCGCGTTGCCCGCCGCGACGGCGAAACCACGCTCACCGTCGCTGATCTTCTGGCCGCGACCGTCGGTGTCGAGGCTGGTGTAGCGAGCGACACCCTCCCAGTTGTCGTTGATCTTGTAGACAACCATGGCGTTGTAGCCGGTCGGGGTGTGGTCGACATCGTCGACGTTGATCGCGGCGTCCTTGGAGCTCGTCACCTTGGTGCTCATGTATTCGGCCTGGAAGGTCCAGGCGAAGTACTTGGCCATGATGAACGGGTTGTAGCCCGAGATGTTGGCCAGGGTGTTGACCGGGGCGGTCGTGGCCGCGAGGTAACGGCTGGTGCCGTAGTTCACGCCGACGGCGTAGGCCTCGTTGTCGGACACCTTGTTGTTCCAGACCACGTTGGCGTAGTAGGCCAGGTCGTTGGTGTTGGTGCCTTCGGTGTTGCGACCCTGGGCCGCGTTCACGACCGAGGCGCCGTACTCGAGGCCTTGGGGATTGGCCGGGCTGTTGTAGTGGAGACCGGTGTGGTGGGCGGCGAAACCGAGGCGACGGCCGTCGGAGCGGTTGGCGGCGCCGTTCTCACCTTCCGCCCAGTAGCGGTTGGTGATGCCGCGCTCGACGGTGGAAAGCTTGCCGGAGGAAGCCTTGAAGAGCGAGCTGCAGGTGCTCTCCTCGTAACCCCAGGTCACCTTGCGGTAGCCGAGGTCGAAGGTGCCGATCGGGCTGGTGTGGGAGACGATCGCGCGGTCCAGCCAGGAGGAGGAGCTGGAGGAGGTGTTGCCGGAGGTGTCGAGGACGAGGTTGCCGGAGATGCCCGCGCCGACGTCGGCGGTCAGCTCGAGGTAGAGGCGGCGCATCAGGAAGCCGTTCTGGACCGGGGCGTTGACCGCGGCGGCGGTGCCGCCCTGGGAGTAGTCGAAGCTCTGGTACTGGGCCTGGAAGTAACCGCCGATCGTGAAGCGCTTGGTGGCGTCTTCCTTCGGGAACACGCGGTTGACGCCGGACTTCTCGCGGGCCTTCGCGGAGTCGTCGAGGGTCTTGGCGCGCTCCTCGGCGGTGATCACGCCCTTCTTCACGAGAAGGTCGAGCGTGGCTTTGTCTTGGGCGGAAGCGGAGACGGCCGTGAGGGCCGCCGCGGCGATGAGCATGGACTTGAGGCTATGGTTCATAGGTGTTGGGTGCGGTGTGCGACGGAACTATCGCACCCGATTGTGACAGGACCGTGGCGGACCGGTGAACAGGTGGACACAGGACCGTCGCCGGAAAACCCGGTGAAAACTACAGCAAGGGGGTCAAACCCGCCCGGATATCGGCGAAAGCCGGCTCCCAGGCCAGTTCCCGGCGGATCCGCTCGACCGAGACCACCCGGTTCGGCTGGGTCCGCCCCCCCTTGGCCATCCGCGGCCCCGCGGGCGCCGACGCGTCGAACACCGGCGCGCCGAGACGCAGGCGCTGCGCCAACCACACCGCCAGCTCCTGCTTGGTGATCGGCCGGCCGTCGCCGACGTTGTAGACCCGCGGGCCCGGGCGGCCGACCGTGCTCGCGCGCAGCAACGCGG
>JBEGOO010000173.1:0-3294 GCA_041182045.1 Verrucomicrobiota bacterium | reverse complement strand
ACCGAAGCTCAGCACTCGGTTCGCGAAGTCGTACCGGGAGGCGATCCCGGAGAACATGCGTTGGACGGCGGTACCTTCGGGCATGCGCCTACCTTCCGCACAAAGGCGGGGAGGTCAAGAGGCGGGGAGGGGAGGAGAGGGGATAGGGAATAGGGGCTGAAAAGATTGCAGCGACAGGAACAGGGACAGGAACAGCGACAGGGACAGGGACAGGGACAGGGACAGGAGTGGGTGCAGGGTCATTTGTTCGGTTGTAAGGCTGTCCCTGCCTACTGACCCTTTCCCTGACCCTTAATGAATCTCCCCTTGTCACCGTGCCAGCGTGCCCACGTGTCCCCTCAGATAAACACCCCTCCGCCCATCAGCACCCGGTCCTGGTAGACCGCGATGACCTGGCCCGGGGCGAGCCCGCGCTGGGTCTCGGCGAAGCGGAGGCGGACGGTGCCGTCGGCCTGCGGGATGAAGCGGGCCGGCGTGGCCTTGTCGCGATAACGCACGCGCGCCAGGATGTCCTGCTCGCCGGACACCGGCTGGTTGATCCAGGTGAAGTCGCGAGCGACGGCCTCGCCCGTGTAGAGCCAAGGGGCGTCGGGCTTGTCGAAGGCGACGTGCAGGGTGTTGGTCGCGAAATCCTTCTTCACGACCACGAAGTACTCGTGGTCGGTGTTGGAGGGGAGGCCGATGCCTTTGCGCTGGCCCAGGGTGAAGCGATGCAGGCCGCGGTGTCGCCCGATCTCCTTACCGGCGGCGTTCACGATCGGTCCGGGCGAGTCCGGGATGTGGCGCTCGAGGAAGTCCTGCACGGGCACCTGGCCGAGGAAGCAGATGCCTTGGCTGTCCTTGCGTTCGGCGTTCGGAAGCTTCGCCTCGGCGGCGAGGCGGCGTACCTCGGGCTTCAGCAACTCGCCGATCGGGAAGATCGCCTTCGCGAGCTGGGCCTGGCGGAGCAACGCGAGGAAGTAGGATTGGTCCTTGTTCGGGTCGAGGCCTTCGAGCAGGTCGAAGGTCCCGTCCGCGTTCGCGCGACGGCGCGCGTAATGGCCGGTCGCGATGACGTCGTAGCCGTCGGCGAGCGCCCGGCGGAGGAAGACCCCGAACTTCATCTCGCGGTTGCAGATGATGTCGGGGTTCGGGGTCAGCCCGTGGCGATAGCCGTCGACGAGGTATTGGACGACGGTGTCGCGGTAGTCCTGGACGAGGTCGATGATGCGGAAGGGCAGGCCGAGGTGCTCGGCGACGGCCCGCGCGTTGCGCACGTCGTCCTCCCACGGGCACTCGCCGGGGAAGGGCAGGCCTTCCTCGTTCATCCAGGTCCGGAAATAGGCGGCATGGACCTCGTGCCCCTGCTGCTTGAGCAGGAGCGCCGCGACGGCGCTGTCGACGCCGCCCGAGAGGGCCACGAGGATCCTGGACATGGTCAGGGTCGTAGCCGAAAGCGGCGGGGGTGGGAAGGGGCAAAGGAGGCGGGGTGCCGGGGGATTCGCCGATGGGCCGACGGACAGGGTTGCCCTAGGGGCGGGGAGGTGTTTGGGTGGGGGTATGCGCCGCGGTTTCGCCCTCCTTTTCCTCAGTCTGGCCCCTCTCTTCGCCCAGAACGCCGCCCAGTTCGCCGGGATGCAGCAGGATTTGGCCGACCTCAAGAACGAGGTCGAGAAGCTGAAGCTCGAGAACGCCGACCTCCGCGAGGCGCTGGTGCGCTCGAAGGCCGGCCAGGCCCCGGCCTCGAACAAAGCCGAGGCGATCGCGAAGGCCCGCGCGGAGATCCTCGCCGAGGTCGACCGTCGCATGAAGCTGCAGGGGGCCGACGTCAACGCGGCCCTCGCCGAGCTGACCCGCCAGGTGAACGCCGCGCTCGCCGGCAAGGGCGCCGCGCCCGTCGCCAATCGTCCCGTGCCGACGCCGCCCGCCACCGGCGCCGAGAAGCCCGCTACGCCGGCCCCGGATGATGGCTTGCCGGCCGACATGCCCCGCACGGGTATCCGCGTCCGCGTGAAGTCCGGCGACAGCGTCTCCAAGCTCGCCCGGACCCACGGGTCGAAGACCGAGTGGATCCTCGCCGCGAACAAGCTCGCCAGCGCGGCCGCGCTCCGCGCCGATACCGAGATCTTCATCCCGCAGCCCGAAATCCCTTCCCGCTAAATCCATGGCCACCCCTCCCAAGAAGTCCCTCGGTCGCGGACTCGGCAACCTCATTGGCGGCGGCGTCGCCAAGCCCGCCCAGCCCGCCCCGGTCCCGGTGTCCGCGCCGGTCGCGGCCACCCCGGCCGCGGCTCCCGCGCCGGCCGCGGCGTCGCTGACGCCCACCGAGCTGCCCGTCTCCGTCATCATCCCGAACCCGCACCAGCCGCGCAAGGAGTTCGAGGAGGCCGCCGTGAAGGAGCTCGCCGAATCCATCCGCTCCGAAGGCCTCCTGCAGCCGATCGTCGTGCGCAAGGTGAAGGCCGGTTACGAGCTCATCGCCGGCGAACGCCGTCTGCGCGCCTTCAAGTCCCTCGGCCAGAAGTCGATCCCGGTGCGCATCATCGAGGCCAGCGACGCCTCCAGCGCCGTCCTGGCGATGATCGAGAACCTCCAGCGCGCCGACCTCAATCCCGTCGAGGAAGCCCTCGGCGTCGCCTCGCTCATGCGTGACTTCAACCTCACGCAGGAAGCCGTCGCCGACCGGCTCGGCAAGCCGCGCGCCAGCATCGCCAACCTCGTCCGCCTGATCCAGCTCGACCGCGAGATCCTGGGCTACCTGTCCAAGGGGCAGGTCACGACCGGCCACGCCAAGGTGCTGCTCGGCCTCGAGAACCAGGCCCACCGCGTCCAGGTCGCCCGCCTCATCGTGGAGAAAGGCCTCTCGGTCCGCGCCACCGAAGCCGAGGTCAAGGCGCTCGCCGCCAGCAAGAAGGGCGACCGCAAGCGCACGGAGAAGACCGTCGTCGCCGACGTCCAGAAGCGCCTCAGTTCCCACTTCGCGACCCCGGTCGCCGTGTTCCGCAAGGGCGTCAAAGGCACCATCTCGATCCCCTTCGCCAGCGACGACGAGCTCGCCCGTCTGCTCGAGAAGATCGGGGTCAAGCTCTGATAAGAACAAGGGGAGGGCGGTCAGCGGTTGGCGGTTGGCGGATAGGTAAATACCGAGAAACAAAAAACCCGGGTCAGGTGACTCCGGGCTTTGTTTTGGCTGTGCTCTGGTTTCCCTACCGCTAACCGCCAACCGCGATCACCTCGGCGGCCTCCGGCCGCTCAGTGCTTGAAGTGGCGCATGCCGGTGAAGACCATCGCCATGCCGCGGGCGTCCGCGGCGGC
>JBEGOO010000172.1:0-17515 GCA_041182045.1 Verrucomicrobiota bacterium | reverse complement strand
GCCTCCAGGATGAGGCCGCCGGTCTTCTTCTTCTGCGCGGCCAGCGGGGCGACGAGGTAGACGGCCAGGAACAGGCCTAGCAAGGGACGGGGGAACAGTCTCATGGGGTGGACCCTAGGGGGGCCGGCTTGAATTGTCCAGCGGGTCGACCCTTCCTCAAGCACGTTCCCACACACACCATGATCCCATCCACCTCCCTCCTCGCGTTCGCCCTCCTGGCGGCGCAACTCCCCTCCCCCGCCCTCGCGGCCGAACCGGCCGAGCCGGCCGCCGCGGCGAAAAGCGCCGACCCCGAGCATGCGCAGCTCGTGGCGGCGCGCAAAGCCGCGAACGAGCTGCCCGAGGTCCGCTCCGCCCATGAGCAGGCCAAGGCCGACCGGGCCTTGGCGCAAAAGGCGCAGGGCGAGTTCAAGACGGCGAACAAGCGCGCGACCGAATCCGAGGAGGCTTACCGCAAGGCCTTCGAGGCCGGGCTCGCCAAGGTCGACCCGCGGGCCGCGGCGATCCAGGAAAAGGAGAAGGCCGCGTTCAAGGAGAGGATGCTCAAGGCCCGCGAGGCCCGCAAATCGAAGCCGGCCGCCAAGCACGCGGCGCACGAGCAACCCGAGGAACCCGACGGCGAGGACGAGGCCTGAGCGGCCTTACCGGAGGGCCGCCGCGAAGGCGGCCCAGATCTCCTCCAACGGCTCGGCGCCCACCGACACGCGGAGGAGGTCGGGGTCCAGGCCGGCCGCGCGGAGTTCCGCGCGCCCGGCCTCGGTCGTGACCTGTTCGAAGTGCGCGAGCCAGAGGAACGGCGCGGCCAAGGTGAACCGCAGGCCGAAGCTCGGGCCCTTCACCACGGCGAGCCGGTCGTAGACCTCGCGGAGATCGGCGCGCAGCTCGACGGTGATGAGCGCCCCGGCGCCGGCGCCCGGGCGGCGCACCGCGCGGAACGCCGCGGCCGTCGGGCCGGTGTCGGCCGTGCGCACGCGCGCGACGGCGGGATGCGCGGCGAGCCGGCGGGCGAGCTCGGCGGCGTTCGCGGACAACCGGGCGGTCACCTCGCCGAGCCGGCCGACCTGCGCGGCCAGCGCCGCGGTGTCCAGCGGGTGCAGCGGCTCGAGGCGGGCGCGGGCGCCGGCGAGCAACGCGGCGGCGTCCGGGCGGGCCGGGTTCACGGCGAGCACGCCGGCCATGACGTCGCCGTCGGCCGCCGCGTACTTCGTGAGGCTGCAGGCGAGCACGTCGGCCCAGGGCAGCACGTCGACCGTGGCGAGACCGACGGAGCTCGGGTCGAGCAGCAGCGAGGCCCCGTGCCGATCGCACAACGCGCGGAGCGCGGGGACGTCGGCGGTCTCGAGCTGCGGGTTGTTCGGGATCTCGACGAGCACGCCGGCCACGTCGCCGGCGGCGAGCAGCCGCGCGACCGCGGCGAGGTCGCGCACGTCGGGGACGAAATGGTGCGGGGCGTCCACGGCCTTCTCGAGAAGCCGCGTCGAGTCGACGTAGAGCCAGCCGAGCTGGATCCAGGCGCGGCGACCGCGCGGACGCTGCACCGCGTCGATCGCGGCCATCGCGGCGTCCACCGCGTTCATGCCGGAGGTCGCGACAAGCACGTCGCCCTCGGCGACGCCCGCGAGGTAAGGCGCGAGGGCCCGGCGGACCGGCGCCGGGGAGGCGCCGACGTGGCGGCGACCCGGCGCGAGGTACGCGTCGGCCTGGCGCGAGGAGATCAGCGTGCCGGTGTGCTGCACGAACTTCGCGAGCCGCGTCGCGGCGTCGCCGGCGGGCGTCGTCAGCAACCACCAGTCGGCGACGGCGTCGAGCGAGGCGATCGCGGCGCCGGCGCGGGCGGCCAGGCGCTCGGCCGCGGCGCGCGAGACCAGCGGGAACAGCTCGCCCGACCGACCGAGCCCCGCGGCGGCGCGGGCGGCGGCCTCGCCGACGAGCCGGTGGCGGACGAAGCGCGGGTAACCGAGCGTGATGTGCCGGAGCGTCGTCGGGTCCTTGCGCTCGTAGCCCTCGACGTCGGCCAGCGTGGGCAGGCTGACGACGGTCGCGTGCGGCGACGGGGGCACGGCGGCGCCGAGAGGTGGCGAGACCAGCGGCACGGTCAGAGGCCCTCCGCGGGCAGCTCGTTCTGCAGGATCTGCTCGAGCGACTGGCGGCGACGGATCAAGGTGAAGCCGCCGTCGCGACGCAGGAGGACCTCGGGCGCCTCGGGGAAGGAATTGTAGTTCTTGGTGCTCATGCCCGCGCAATAGGCGCCGGCGCCGCCGATGACGCAGAGGTCGCCGGGGCGCGCCGCGGGCAGCGTGCGCGTCGCGAGCGTCTCGGGTTCGCCCGGGGCGCAGCTGATGAGGTCGCCCGATTCGCAGCAGTGGCCGACGATCACGTAGGCGCGCGTCTCGGCGGTGGCCTGGGCGGGATAGAGATGCACGGGATGCTGCGAACCGTAGAGCGACGGACGGAGGATCTCGGTCATGCCGGAGTCGAGCTTGAGGAACTCGCGCGCGCCGGTGGAGACGATGTCCTGGACGCGGGAGAGGACGGCGCCGGCGTTGGCGACGAGGAAGGTGCCGGGCTCGATCTCGAGGTGGAGCCGGCGGCCGTCGGCGACGGCGAACTTCTCGAACGCGACCTTGACGGGGGCGCCGACGACCTGGGGGTCGGTGCCCTTCTCCGCGGCGACGCGGGCGACCTTGTAGCCGCCGCCGAGGTTGAGGGTCCGGACGGTCGGGAAACGGCCGACGAGCGCGAGGCTGGCGGCGGAGACTTCCTGCCAGACGACCGGGTCGCTGCCGGAGCCGATGTGCGTGTGGATGCGGACGACCTTGAGGCCGTGCCGCTCGACGAGGGCGCGGGCCTGGTCGGCCCACTCGTGCCAGATGCCGAAGGAGGAGTCGGGACCGCCGACGTTGGTCTTGCCGGTGCCGCCGGAGCCGCGACCGGGATTGAAGCGGAGACCGACCTCCTGGCCGGGAAGGGCCTGGCCGATCCGCTCCAACTGGAGGAGCGAGCAGGCGTTGACGTGCACGCCCTTCTTAAGAAGGGAGGCGAAATCCTCGGGGAGTTCCTGCGAGGAGAGCGAGATGCGGTCGGCCGGGACGCCGGCCAGCAGGGCGCGGCGGACTTCCCAGCCCGAGCTGGCGTCGAAATGGAGCCCTTTGTTGGCGAAGACCTTCAGGACGGAGGCGTTCGGGCAGGCCTTCATCGCGAAGCGGACGGTCAGGCCGTAGGCGTTGGGGAAGGCCAGCATGGCGTCGGCCTGGGCCTCGAGGGTGGCCTGGTCGTACACATAGCAAGGGGTGCCGTGCTCGGCGGCGATCCGCCGGGCGGGTTCAGGAAGGAGGAAGCGGTGGTTTTCCACGGGAAGGGTCTCGGCGGCACTGTGGCAGGCCCGCCCTGCCCTTCCAGCCTTTTTGGGAAAGATGACACCGCTTGCCTCCCCTCCCCTCGCCCCTTGGGATGACCGCCGACCGCCGCCATGTCCTCCTCCGATACCATCGTCGCCGCCGCGACCCCCGCCGGCCGCTCGGCCCTGGCCGTGGTGCGCGTCGACGGCCCGCTCGCGGCGACGATCGCCCACGACGCGCTGCGCCGTCGGACCCCGCTCGCGGAGAAGTCGTCGACGCTCGGCCTCGGGCGCGGCGGCGACGGCGCGCCGATCGACCAGGTCGTCGCGGTGCTCTGGCGCGCGGGCCGGTCGTTCACCGGGAACGACTCGCTCGAGATCACCTGCCACGGCAACCCGCTGCTCGTGCGCCGGCTCACCGCGGACTGCCTCGCGCGCGGCGCGCGGCTCGCCGAACCCGGCGAGTTCACGCGGCGCGCGTACCTCGCCGGGCGGATCGACCTCACGCAGGCCGAGGCCGTCGCCGACCTGATCCACGCGAGCTCCGAGCGCGCGCTCGCGTCGGCGCGCCGCCAGCTCGCGGGCGAGCTCGGCCGCCGGGTCGCCGGCTGGACGGACCGCGCGCTGCAGATCCTGGCCGAGCTCGAGGCGCACATCGACTTCCCCGAGGAGGACCTGCCGCCCGAGGACCCGCGCGGACCCTCGGCCCGCTTGGTCGCGATGGCGTCGGAACTTTCCCATTACGCCCGGACCGCCCGCCACGACGCCGCCCTGCGCGGGGGCCTGCGCGTCGCCGTCGTCGGCGCCCCGAACGCCGGCAAGTCGAGCCTGCTCAACGCGCTCGCCGGCGCCGACCGCGCGATCGTGAGCCCCGAGGCCGGGACCACGCGCGACTACCTCGAGGCGCCGGTCGCCGGCCTGCCGCTCGCCGTGACCGCGATCGACACCGCGGGCCTGCGCGCCGGCGGTTCGACGGTCGAGCACCTCGGCATGGCGCGCTCGCTCGAGCAGGCGCGCGGCGCGCACCTGCGGCTCCTCGTCGTCGACGCCTCCGCCGAGCCGCCCGCGCTGCCCGCGGAGCTCGTCGCGCTGCTCGATCCGGCGGACACGCTCGTCGTCGCGAACAAGGCGGACCTGCCGGCGCATCCGGCGCAGGCGGGTTTCCTGCCGGGGTTGACGAAGGTCGCCGCCTGCCTCCTGGACGGCCGCGACGCCGAGGCGCTGCGCGCGAAGCTCGGCGAGTTCCTGGTGGCCCGGGAGATCGCCCCGGGCGCGGAGGACCTCGTGGTGGGCGTCCGCCACGCCGAGGCCCTGGCCCGGGCGGCCGACGCCCTCGCCGCCGCCGCCGGCCACCTCCGGGCCCCGATCCAGACCGAACTGGCCGCCGCGCAGGCCCGGCTCGCCTTGGACGCCCTCGGGGAGGTCGTCGGCCGCATCGACAATGAGCGTATGCTGGACAAGCTCTTTGCTTCCTTCTGCATAGGTAAGTGATTCCCTCCGGGGAGTCCGCCTATGCCTCCCCGCAAAGAAATCCGCCTCGGGCCCGCCCGTCCTTACGACGTCATCGTCTGCGGCGCCGGGCATGCCGGCGTGGAAGCCGCCTTGGCCGCGGCCCGCATGGGCGTGGATGTCCTGCTGCTCACCGGCAACGTCGACACCATCGCCCAGATGAGCTGCAACCCCGCCATCGGGGGGCAGGCGAAAGGGCACATCGTCCGCGAGATCGACGCCCTCGGGGGGGAGATGGGCCTGACCGCCGACACGACGGGGATCCAGTTCCGGCTCCTCAACTCCTCGAAAGGTCCCGCCGTCCAAGCCCCCCGGGCCCAATGCGACAAGAAGGCCTACCAGTTCCGGATGAAGCACCTCTGCGAGCTGCAGCCGGGGCTGACCATCTTCCAAGCCCAGGTCACCGGCTTGATCACGAAGGCCGGCGCGGTCGTCGGGGTCCAGACCAACCTCGACCTCGATTTCCACGCCAAGACCGTGATCGTCACGACGGGTACTTTCCTCCGTGGATTGATGCACATCGGCGCCAATAAAACCGAGGGGGGTAGGCTCGGTGACTTTAGTGCTAAGTCGTTGTCTTGTAGTTTCTTAGAGGCTGGAATTGAGTTGCAAAGACTCAAGACCGGCACCCCTCCGCGCATCCTCGGGGCATCGATTGATTTCAGTAAGTGCGAACCCCAACCGGGCGACACCTGCCCTACCCTCTTCGCCTTCCATGACACCCGTCAGCAGCCCGATTTGTTCCACGTGGAACACTCGGGCCAGCGCCTCCCCGGCTGGACCCCTGGCAGCGATCAGGTGACTTGCTGGATGACCGAGGCGACCGGGGCGACCGGAAAGATCGTCCAGGAGAACCTCCATCTCTCCCCTCTCTATGGTGGCGAGATCACCGGCGTCGGACCCCGCTACTGCCCCTCCATCGAGGACAAGTTCGTCAAGTTCACGGACAAGGATAGCCACAAGCTCTACCTGGAGCCGGAAGGCCGGAATACCGACGAGTGGTACATCAATGGCCTCTCCACCTCCCTGCCCTTCAAGGTGCAGCTGGAAATGCTGCACTCCATCGCCGGACTGGAGCATGCCGTGATGATGCGCCCGGCCTATGCCGTCGAATACGATTTCGCGCCGCCCACCCAGCTCTTCCCCACCTTGGAGTCGAAGAAAGTCGAAAACCTCTTCTTTGCGGGCCAGATCAACGGCACCTCCGGTTATGAGGAAGCCGCCGCCCAAGGGCTGGTAGCCGGGGTTAACGCCGCTTGTAAGGTCAAAGGCCAGACCCCGATGGTCATCGGACGCGACGAAGCCTACATTGGCGTGCTGATCGACGACCTGGTATCCAAAGGCACCCAAGAGCCTTACCGGATGTTCACCAGCCGGGCCGAATACCGCCTTTTGTTCAACCACGGCAGCGCCGAACTCCGCCTGAAGGCTAAATCCTCCGAATTCGGCCTCGTCCCGCCGGACCGGCTGGCCCGAATCGAAGCCAAGGCCTCCCAAGTGACCCATTGGGTCGAATACCTGGAGAAACTGGCCATCAAGGGCGGGATCGCGGGCGATGTCATCCGCCGGGAATGGGAATCCACGCCCGCGGACCTGCCGCCATCTTTCTTGGCCGAGACCAAGGAAGTCCAAGCCGAAGTCATCTACCGGGTCAAATACCGCGGCTACCTGGAGCGTGAGCTCCGGGCGGTCCGCAAGCTTCACGACCTGGAAGCTTTCAAGGTTCCCGCCGGCTTCGACTTCATGAACGCTTACGGCATCCGCCTCGAGGCGCGCCAGAAGCTTCATGCCATCCAGCCCCAGACCTTGGGGCAAGCGAGCCGCATCAGCGGGGTCAACCCGGCCGACATCTCCTTGCTGATGGTTCTATTCCGATCCAAGAAAGGCGCCTGAATCGGGTAGGGCAGGGGAGATGTTCCACGTGGAACACCCGTAGGGTTAAGATTGCGGCAAGGGAAGGTGACAGTCTTGTTTCTTAAATTCGTAAGTTGCTTATTATCAGTAATTTAAGTTGACACACCCCCGGCGACACGCGGTTGTCTTATCCGTAACCTAACGCTGGCGGCCGAGCCCACCAAGGTCTTGAGTACTCCCATCTTCATGGACGCCGAACACCTCAAGCGCATTCTCGTCGTCGACGACGAGTCCGACGTGACCGAGCTGCTGGACTACAAGTTCCGGCAGGCGGGCTACGCGGTCCGGGCGCTCAACGACCCGCTCCGGGCCCTCGGCTTGGCGCGCGACTTCCGCCCCGACCTGATCATCCTCGACGTGATGATGCCCGAGCTCACGGGCGTGCAGCTGCTGCGCATGGTCCGCGCCGACGCGCTGCTGCAGGACACGCCCGTGATCCTGCTCACGGCGAAAGGGGAGACCGCCGACAAGGTGAAGGGGCTCGAGAGCGGCGCCGACGATTACGTGACGAAGCCGTTCGACGTGCGCGAGCTGATGCTCCGCGCGCAGGCGCTCCTGCGGCGCGCGAAATCCGCCGCGGCGAAACCGTCGACCCGCCTCGCCGCCGGCGCGCTGCTGCTCGACATCGAGCGCCACGAGGTGACGGCGCAAGGCAAGGCGGTCGAGCTGACGGCGACGGAGTTCAAGCTCCTGCGCCTGCTGCTCGAGCGCAAGGGCCGCGTGCAGTCCCGCGAGGAGCTGCTCGCCGACGTCTGGAACTACTCGCCCGACCTCGAGACGCGCACGGTCGACACGCACGTGCGCCGCCTGCGCGAGAAGCTCGGGCCCGCGGGCGACGCGATCGAGACGGTGCGCGGCGTCGGCTACCGCGTCGCGGGCTGACGGCTTTCCGCTCGCCCCGCCCGCCCGGGACGCCACGCTGACGACCGATGACCTGGCTTCCCTGGCTCCTGCTCGCCGCGCTGCTCGCGCTCGCGACGTGGTGCTTGGGCGAGCTCGCGCGCTGCCTGACGTGGGCGCGCCGGACCTTGCTGCGCGGCGAACCCGCCGCGCGGCCGGAAGGGTGGCTCGTGCGGCGGCTCGGGCTCGACGAGCTCCTGCGCGCCGTGGAGGCGCGCTCGTCGGGCGAGGGCGCGATCCGCGCCGCAGCCGCGCGCCGCATCGAGGCGCTGCTCGCGCCGCTGACGGACGCCGTGCTCGTCGTCGACGCGCAGGATCGCCTGCGCCTGGCCAACCCGGCGGCGGCCGCGCTCTTCGGCCTGGACGCCGGCGACGCCGGCGGCGCCATCGTGCCGCTGGTGCGCAGCGCGGATTTCATCGAGCTGATCGGGCGCGTGCGCCGCGAGGGCGGGGCGCACGCGACGATCCTGCTCAACCGCGCGCCGCGCGCCGACGTGTGGGTCCAGGCGGCGGGCGCGCGCACGGATCCGGAGGCGTTCGGCGAGGACGCCGCGATCTTCGTGCTCGCGGACGTGACGGCGCTGAAGCGGCTCCAGGCGATGGAACGCGATTTCGTGACGAACGTCTCGCACGACCTGCGGACGCCGGTGACGATCCTCCGCGGCTACGCGGAGACGCTGGCCGACGACCACGCGACGATGTCGCCCGAGGATCGCGCGCGCTTCCTCCAGAAGATCGTCGGCTCGGTCGGCCGCCTGCAGGCCCTGGTCGAAGGCCTGCTCGCGCTGGCGAGCCTCGAGAGCGGGCAGGGCGCGCACCGCGAGCCGGGCGCCTTGCACCGCGCGGCGCGGGAGGTCGCCGAGGAGTATGGCGCGCGGTGCCGCGCCGCGGGCGTGGCGATCGAGCTCGACCTGCGGGCCGCGGAGACGGCGACGGCCGACCCGGTCCAGGCCCGGCGGCTGATCCAGAACCTGATCGACAACGCGCTGGCCCACGCGGTCGGCGCCACCCGGATCCAGATCGCGACCCTCGACGAACCGACGGGCGTCGCGCTCCGGGTGACCGACGACGGGGCCGGGGTCACGCCGGCGGACCTGCCGCGGCTCTTCGACCGTTTCTACCGGACGGACAAATCGCGCCGGGCGGGGGGCAGCGGGCTAGGGCTCAGCATCGTCCGCCAGGTGGCCGAGCTACATGGAGGCACGGCGACGGTCGAGCCGGTCCGTCCGAAGGGCCTCCGGTTCACGGTCACGATCCCGACCGGGGAGTGAGCCCCGGAAATGAAAAACCCGCCGGGTTTCGGCGGGTTTTTGCTCCATTTGAAAGTGGAGCGCGCGACTGGACTTGAACCAGCAACAGCCACCTTGGCAAGGTGGTACTCTACCATTGAGCTACGCGCGCGCTGGACGGGGAGCAGACCAAACCCCCTAGCGAGTGTCAAGCCTTTGGAGCAGACGCCCACGGACCTCCGGGGGGGTGGGGGTCAGAGCGCGGCTTTTCAGGGCGGAAGCCACCTCATCGGACAAGAGCCAGCGGATGGCCGGGGCGTACGCCGCCCGGCGATCCTCCCGCACATACAGCACCAAGGGTAGGCTGAGGGGGTAGTCTCCCGTGTAGATGTTCATCTCCGTCGGCGAATAGGCGGTCGACGAGCGACCCGGGCGCCCATCGGCGACCTGCAGCAGCTTGGCGTCGCCCGCGACCGGGAAGGGTAGGAGGACCAGCGCGCCCGAAACCGAGGACAAGGTCTCGCGGACCTGGAGCGCCGGCGTGTCGAGCCGCACGGTCTCCCGGAAAAGTTTCCGTTCCAGGACGATCCCTTGGAAAAGTTCGCGGACATAGGAACCCTCGGGCGAATGGATGACGGCGGTGATCAGGTCCGAACGACCGCCCCCCGGAAGCTCGTTCCAGTTCCCCGCGCCGTTCAAGGTCTCACGCGAGAAGACGCCCGCCAGCGAAGGCAGGTCGATCTGGCCGACCGGGTTGGAGCGATGCACCGCGAGGACGGCGGCCGCGCGCGCGAAAGGGTAGGGCGTGCAGACGACGCCGCCCGGCACGGTCGGCGCCGGCTCCTCGGGACGGGCGAAGACGATCGCGAGCGAAGCTTCCCCGGCGGCGAGGGCGCGGCGCGCGGCCAACGTGCCGGCGAAGTCGACCTTGGCGCCGGCCGGCGCGACCTTGGCGAGCCCCGCGGTGAGGACCGGCGCCAGGAGATCGGAGCCGGCGACGTCGGCGCCGACCAAGGGCGCGGCCGCGAGGAGGAGGAACGCGAGGCGCCTCATGAGGTGGCGCCGGACTCGAGCTCCGGCCACTGGAGCAGCTTGCGATGCAAGGTACGCCGCGAGATGCCCATGAGCTCCGCCGCGCGCGTGCGGTTGCCGGCGGCGGAGGCGAGCGCCTGCCGCAGCAGGTTCTTCTCGTTCTCCTCCTTGTCGAGGACCGGCGGCAGCCCGGCCGCGACCGGGCCGGCGACGCGGGCCGCGACGGGCGGCTGCGCGAAGCGCGGGTCGAGGTCCGCCGGCGCGACCACCTTGCCGGCGCGGAGCACCGCGAGGTTCTCGCAGGCGTTGCGCAGCTCGCGGATGTTGCCGGGCCAAGCATACCGCGCGAGGACGGCGAGGGCCTCGGGCGACAGGCGGGCCTCCGGCAGCCCGTTGTCCTTGGCGAAGCGCCGCAGGTAATGCGCGAGCAGCAGCGGGATGTCGTCCACGCGCTCGCGCAGCGCGGGCAGGCGGAGCGGCACGACGGAGAGGCGGTAGTAGAGATCCTCGCGGAACTTGCCCTCGCGGACCATCTGCAGGAGGTCGCGGTTCGTGGCGCAGACCAGGCGGAGGTCGAGCGGGATGGGGCGGTGCGAGCCGAGGCGCTCGACGGCGCGCGTCTCGAGGAAGCGCAGGAGCTTCACCTGGGTGGTGGCGTCGATCTCGCCGATCTCGTCCAGGAAGAGCGTGCCGCCGTCGGCCGACTCGAACCGGCCGACGCGCCGTTCGTTGGCGCCGGTGAAGGCGCCCTTCTCGTGGCCGAAGAGCTCGCTCTCGAGGAGGTTCGCCGGGATCGCCGCGCAATGCACCGCGAGGAACGGGCCCTTGGCGCGCTGGCTCGCCTGGTGGATCATCTGGGCGAACAGCTCCTTGCCCGTGCCCGTCTCGCCGAGCAGCAGCACGGTGGCGTTGGACGGCGCGACGGAGCGGACCTGCTCGACCGAGGCCTGCAGGGCCGCGGAGGAACCGATCACCTCGCCCAGCGCGAACTTGCGGTCGAGGCGCGTCTTCAGGACGGCGACCTCCTTCTCCGTCGAGCGAGCCTTGAGCCCGCGGTCGAGCAGCAGCTCGACCTGGCGGAGGTCGACCGGCTTCTGGAGGAACCAGTAGGCCCCGCGGCTCATCGCCTGGACCGCGGTGTCCACGTCGCCGTAGGCGGTCATCATGATGCAGACCGGCTGCTGCGGGAGCCGGAGCGCGCGCTCGATCACGGACATCCCGTCCTCGCCGGCCATGCGCAGGTCGGTGAGCACGGCGTCGGGCGGGACGTCCTGCATCAGGCGCGCCGCCTCCGCCGCGTCCTTCGCGACGAAGCACTCGTACTTGTCCTCGAACGCGGCGCGGAGGCCTTCGCGGGAATGTTTCTCGTCGTCGACGATCAGGACGGTCGGTTTCATGGGGTGCCGCCCTCGGGTTGCGGGCGTTGGGTCGCGCCCCAGGCGCGGGCCGCCTTCGCGGCGAGCGCGCCGCGGGCGGACTCGACCTCGGCCAGGCGCGCGCGCAGGTTCGCGTTCGCGACGCCGGCGAGGTCGTCGAGGTCGGACAGGTAGACCCCGTCGAGCGCCCGCGCCGCGGGGTCGAAGTTGCGCGGGACGCCGAGGTCGACGAGCAACCACGGCCGGCCCTGGCGCCGGTCGGCCTGGGCGCGCAGCGCGGGGACGTCGAGCAAGGCGCGCTCGACGGTCGCGCAGCCGACGATCACGTCGTGCGCGTGCGCCTGGCCGAGGGCGTCGGCGAGGGCGAGGGAGGAGCCGGCGAACTCGGCGGCGAGCGCGCGGGCGTGCTCGAAGGTGCGCGAGGCGACGGCGACCTGGCGCGCGCCGCGCGAGACCAGCGCCTGCACCACGCGGCGACCGACGTCCCCGGTGCCGAGCACGAGCACGCGGGCGTCGGCGAGGTCGCCGAACGCGCGCTCCGCCAGGTCGACCGCGACGTTGCCGATGCTGACGTGGCCGTGCGAGATGCCGGTGTGCGTGCGGGCCCAGGCCGCGGCCTGGAAGGCGCGCTGGAAGACGCGGTTGAGCAAGGCGCCCGTCATGCCGCGCGCGAGGGCGTCGGCGTAGGCGTCCTTCACCTGGCCGGCGATCTCGACCTCGCCCACCATCTGGGAATCGAGGCCCGCGACGACGTCGAAGAGATGCTCGACCGCGGCGAGGCCGGGGATCGGCCGGAGATGCTGGTCGAGGGCGTCGGGTTCCGCGCCCGTGGCCCGCAGCAACGCGGCGCGCGCGTGGAGCGCGGCGGCTTCGTCGCCGACCGCGTAGGCCTCGAGCCGGTTGCAGGTGGCGAGCAGGACGGCCTCGGCGAGGCCGGCCTCGCGCGCGGCGGCGTAGAAGGCGTCGGCGCCCTGGGCGGAGACGGCGAACGCGGCGCGGTCGTCGAGGCCGGCGGTGCGGTGCGTCGCGCTCAACGCGACCAAGGTGGCGCGGGGAGCGGTCATGCGCGGGCGGCGGGGAGGGAGAGCCAGAGGGCGGCGAGCGCCGGCAGGCAGAGCCAGAGCGACGCGCGGGCGAAGCCCGGTCCGGTCAGCCGTTGGCGACGCTGCTGGACCGCCAAGGCGAGCCCGCCGAGCCACGTGACCGCGGCCCACGCGAGCTTCGGCGCGGCGACCGGCGAAAGACTGCCGGCCCAATCGACGGCGCCGATGACGAGCGAGAGGCCGAGCATCCAGACCGCGGCGCCGAGCAGCTGGCCGCCGACGCGCTCGAGCGGGACCAGCGCGGGCAGGAAGGCGTAGATGCCGCCGAAGCGACGTTCGGCCAACGCATGGTGCTGGAGGAGCAACGCCAAGGAGTTGAGCGCGAGAGCGCCGAGAAGGCAGTAGGCGAGGACGGCCGTGCCCACATGCAGCACGATCATCGGCTTGGCGCCGGCGTCGGGCGCGGTCGCCGGCAGACCGAGGCCCGCGGCGAGCAGGAGACCGGCGGTGGTCGAGAGGGCGATCGCCCAGGTCGGCAACCGGTGGTCGAACGTCAAATCGAGGAAGACCGCCAGCGCCGTGACGCCCCAACCGAGCGTGAGGATCAGCTCGGGGGCGCTGCCGATCGGCAAGGCGTGGGCATGCAGGCCTTGGTAAGCGAGCATGGCGGTCAGGAGGAGACCGCCGGTCCGCAGCAACCAAAGCGCGGCGGTCTTGCGCCCGGCGAAACCGTCCAACAAAGCAGCGGCCACGAACACGGCGGCACCGCCCAGCAGACAGTTGGTCGTCAGCGGGGAAACAGCCAAGCCGGCAGCGAGGGCTATCATCGCCACCCAGTAGGAGGGTGGTGAGACATTTTGGCAAACCCTCAGAACAACCAAAAACAGGAGAAACCTTGCAGATTTACCCCTATGCGGTACCCATGGACCCAACACCCATGGCCTACGACCCCTACGATCTCACCCAGCACCCCCCTCGCAGCCCCCGCGTCCGCCTCGGCGGCCTGGTCATCCTCCCTCGGATGCTGGACAAGTGCCGCGCCACCCTGGCCGGCAAGAACGGGGAGTATACCTACAATTGCTCCTTGGATAAGAACGTGCTCGATTTCCTCGGTGTCGATGCCGAAGCCCTTAAGGCTCAGGTAGCCAAGGGTTTAGGTGACGGCGAAGTCCTGGCTTGGATCCAGGCCAACGCCAAGACCCCTCGGCTTGGCCACGAAATCGCCGCCTTCAGCGCCTTCCATGAACAGCGCGCGCCTTCGGCCGTCGGGGGCCGGGCCCGCCTCAGCGAGTACCAGTCCTCGACCCCGGCCGGGGCCAAGCGCGAAGACATCGTAGGTTGGTTCGACGTGCTGGATCTGGACGACCACCAGAGCTTCGGCGGCAAGGTCTGAAGACCCGCCGCGACCTCACGATGAAAACATTCCTCGCCTCCCTCGGCCTGCTGTTTTGCGCCACCTTCGCGGGCGCCGCGGACTTCGATTGGAAGACGCGGTTCCCGGAAGGCCTGATCGACGCCGAAGGCAAGCCGGTCGAAGTCGCCACGCTCAAGGGGAAGCCGGTCGCGGTCTACTTCTCGGCGCACTGGTGCCCGCCGTGCCGGGCCTTCACGCCCCAGCTCGTCAAATACGCCACGGCCATGAAGGATAAGCTCACCGTGGTCTTCGTGAGCTGCGACCGGAGCAAGGAGGCCATGACGGGGTACATGCAGGAAACGAAGATGCCCTGGCCCGCCGTGCCGTTCAAATCCGCGGGCGGGCAAGCCATCATGAAGGCGCAGGGCGTGCAGGCGATCCCGACGCTCGTGGTCTACGACAAGGACGGCCAGCTCCTCGCGAAGGAATGCCGGAGCCTCGAGGTCCTCACCAAGCTCATCCTCAAGTAAGTGCGGGGTCGACCGCGCCGCGTCCTGCTCGTCTGCATGGGCAACATCTGTAACGCTATCCAATTCTAACCAATAGAATAAGGGGGTTTAGAAAAGGGTGGGATGTTATGGGATGTTAAAACCTCGCCCGGCAGGGGGTGGCCTAGGTAAAACCTTTGCCAACACCCCGCACCAATGGCCCGCCAAGCCCGCCTCTTAACGCCCCTCCGACAAGACAACCCCGACCGGCCGTCGCGGAAGTGGGCGGTGTATTACCGCAAGGTAGTAATGCGCCCCCGCAATCCGAGGAAGCCGACGGAGGGGGAGTGCCGGGGCTTCACGACCGCCCGCGCCTTCTTCCCCGACGAGGCGACGGCACGACGCTTCATCTCCGAGAAGCAAGCCGAGGCCAATACGCTCGGGGTAGGTGCGCTCGTCTTGACGGACTCCATCAAGCGCGAGGCCTTGGAGTGCTTGGAGAAGTTACGCGCCTTCGTAGGTCGCGACGGCAAGACCCCGACGCTATCCGACGCGGTGGCCGTCTACATCCGGGAGGAAAGGCTATCGGAGTCGGATAAGAGGGTAGGCCAGGCCGTCCGCGAGTGGCTATCGGCCAAGCAAAAGGAAGGGCTGTCCCTTCGCTACCTCCAACAATTTGAGATTAACCTACGGAAGTTTACCACGCGTTTCGGGGAACGGCCTCTCGGCTTGGTGAAGGACTACGAGATAGAGAAGTGGTTGGACGACCAATACAGGGGAGGGAAGGGGTTAGCACCGACGACGCGGAACAACCTCCTATCCTACGTCGGGGCTTTCTACTCTTGGTGCGTCGCGGAAGGCCGGACGGCACAACACCCGGCCAAGCACATTAAGGCGCTTAAAATCCGTCGCCACGACGACGACGACTCCTTCCACGGCCGACTCCTTACGCCCGACCAACTCAAAGTGATTATAGCGGAGTGCCCGGAAGACCTACTCCCCACCCTTTGCATCTTGGCTTTCGCGGGTGTCCGTTGCGCGGAGATGGCGCGACTGAGGTGGAAGCATCTCCAAAAGGATAGCGCGGTGCTTTTCCTCAACCAAGGCATCACCAAGACCTACGAGGGACGCTCAACACCGATACCCGAGGCCGTGGCCCGCTACCTCGAAAAGCAAAGGCCTGAGAATGGCGAGGACGACTTCATCTTCAAAGGGTGTCGCGACGACGCGGTGAAGGGTATGTCGGCCGAGGAGGAGGCCAGGCGCGACGTTAACCGGGTATCGCGCCTTAACGTCCGACTCAACCGATTGAAGAAGTCGGTGCGTAAACACTTCCCTTGGCCGAGCAACGCACTCCGGGCCTCTGTCCTTTCCTATCGTTCCCAAGTCCTAGGAAGCACCGAGAAGACGGCCGAAGAGATGGGCAACAGCAAGACCATCCTGAAACGCGCCTACCAAGAATTGACGACCGAGGCCGACGCAAAGGAGTGGTTTGCGACCGACCCGCACCACGTCTCCCACTTCACCGCCCAACAGATACTCCGATACATGGAGGAGAAGGCGGTGGAGATGAAGTTGGCCCGCAAGTTGAAGAAGGCGCAAGAGGACAACGAGGAAGGGGGCTACCACGACGACCCACCAACCGAGGAGGAGATGCGGGAGGCCGTGGCCGACAGCCCAAGCACCGGGGCGACGGAGAAGGCGACCCCAAAGGCCAAGCCGACACCAAAGCGCAAGGGCAAGAAGTGAGCGCATTGGCCGGCTAATCAGCGACCAAGACGGCCTCGGCCATTTCAGCCAAGACATCCGACCAAGACAGCGTAGCCAACCATTCCGCAAATTGTCTCTCACGCTCGGCTTGCTCGGCCTCGGCTTTAAGTCGCTCGGCCTCCTCTTGCTTCTTTTGCTCGGCCTCCCATTCCGCGTTTAGTCTATCGCGCTCGGCTTGCTCGGCTTGCTCGGCCTCCTTGCGCGCAAGACGACGACGCTCGGCCTCTTGCTCGGCCAGGCGTTGGTTTGCCTCGGCCTCCTCAACCGACCCGCACCTAAACCAAACGCGCAAGGTGAAGTTGTAACGGAACACCCCCAACTCCGTTATTTTCTTCCGCACCGAGGACGCCTTATCCGGGTAATGCTTCTCGCATCCGCGCCACTTCATCTTGCGTTGAGAAGGTAGCCAATGCGCCCTTATCCGATAGCCCATCTCCTCGGCCGTAAGCACCGACGGCCAATCGGCAAACGAGTCGACGAACGATTGCCTACGCCAAGCCCAAGCCCTCGCGTTATTCTCAACTCCCTTCTCACGCCTGGCCTTCGCGACTTCCGGCCGGGTGCGTAATAGATGCCAAGCGTCGAGACGTTGCTTTGCCTTGCGCTCGGCCTTGGCCTTATCGCGCTCGGCCTTTTGTTGAAGGAAGGCGACTTGGCCGGGCGACAATTTGCGCCGCGCCTTGCGGTCGCGGGGTTGCGGTGTCGGCTTGGGGTCGCTCATTACGGCATTTCAAGGCCGTCGAAAGGGGGACGGGTGGCCGACTTCTTCTTCCGCTTGGCCTTGGGTCGCGGAGGATTGACTAGCCCCAACGCTTCACGCTCGGCCAATCGCTTCTTGCGCTCAATCTTCGCATCCGACTCCCAACCCTCCGGGTAATCCTGCTTAGGTGCGACGATTGCACAATACCACAAGCCGGAGTCTTTGTCGTAGATAATTAACGACGCTCGGTAGAGTAACGACTTAACCGCCTGGCCTTCCCACTCCCAAGGCGCGGTCTTGGCTAACTTGTCGCAACGCTCATCAACAGCGCGAAAATCCCCCAAGCGCACCGGCCACTCCTCCTTTATGATTTGTCGGACTAGCCGGCCAATTAACATCATGTTTTGGAAGTCGCTTAAAGTCATAGGGCGGTCGGCTTGGCCGGCACGTTGAGCGTCGAGGACAGGGCTACGACGACGGCCTCGCGGTCGTAGCGTTTCCCTCGTCGGCCAATCGAAACGAACGGAATACGGCCGGCGACAGTAAGGCGACTTACAGTCTCTTGGCATACTCCGAGGACGTCGGCTATCTCGGCTTGGGTTAACAGGCTTTCGGTTTGTTTAGCGTTAGGATTACTCATTGGTGGAAAAGGTGTGCCCCTCTACTAATGGTTGGCGGTCAAGGTTGGCGGGCTCGGGTGGCGGTCTATCGCGAGGGATTGCCTTTGCTTTACAGGGCAACGTCCCCGGGGGATTAGATACCGCTAGACTGACCTAACCGGCCCGCCCTTTGCTCGGGGTAGGGGTGTCGCGGTCTAACTGTCGCGGTCGTAGTATTTACATTTACTATTATCCGCACCGACC
>JBEGOO010000171.1:0-6602 GCA_041182045.1 Verrucomicrobiota bacterium | reverse complement strand
CCGAGACGCAGGCGCTGCGCCAACCACACCGCCAGCTCCTGCTTGGTGATCGGCCGGCCGTCGCCGACGTTGTAGACCCGCGGGCCCGGGCGGCCGACCGTGCTCGCGCGCAGCAACGCGGAGGCCGCGTCGTCGCGATGCAGGTAGTTGATGAAATGGTCGACGCGCCCGCCGATCACGAGCTCGCCGCGCCGAAGCTGGTCGAGCAGGTGATGGCGGCCCGGACCATACAGCCCGCCGAAGCGCAGCACGCGCGCGTACGGCAGGCCGGATTCGAGCACCGCGCGTTCGCCGGCCAGGATGGCGTCGGCGGTGGGCGCGCCGCCAACCGGCGCCTCCTCGTCGACCACGGAACCGTCGTCCTGCCGGTAGACGCCGGTGGAGCTGGTGAAGATGAACCGGCTCGCGCCGACGCCGCGCGCCCAGGCGAGCGCCCGGCGCACGCCCGTGTCGTAGGCGAGCGCGTACGCCTCGGGCCCGCCGCCGCCGGTGCTCGCCGCGTAGACGACGACATCGAACGCGGCGGGCAAGGCGGACCAGTCGCCGGCGAAGAGATCGCAGGCTTCCACCGGCAAGCCTTCGGCCCGGAGCCGGTCGCGCGAGGCCTCGCTCCGCACCACGCCCAGCGCGTCATGGCCGGCCGCCCGGGCCTGCCGCGCGAAGGCGGCGCCGACGTAGCCGCAGCCGAGCACGGCGATGCGCAAGGGAGCGCTCATGCGCGCAGGAAGGAGGCGGCCCATTCGGCCGGCGTGGAGCCCGCGCGCGCCGAGAGGCTGGTCCGGAGCTCGGCGGCGTCCGCGGCGGCGGCGAGACGGGCGGCGGGGTCGTCGACGCAGACCGCGAGGCGCTCGGCGAGGGCGCGCGGCTCGCAGGCCGACTGCAGGTACTCGGGCCAAGCCGGTCGCTTGAGCAGGATATTGGCGATGCCGAGATGGTCGACCCGCCCGGCGATCAGGCGGCGGCCGACGATCCAGGTCAGCGGGTTCGCGCGGTACACGACGGCGCCCGGGATGCCCGCCAAGGCGACGGTGAGCGACATGGTGCCGGAACTGACCAGCGCGGCGCTGGCGCCGACCGGCCCCTCGGAGACGGGCCGCAGGTCGATGCCCTTCGCGACGTCGCCGTATTCGGCGCAGAGACGATAGAGCTCCGCATGGACCTCGCCCCCGGTATGCAGGACGAGCGCGCGGCGCCCGGGATGCGTGCGGCGGAAACGGGCGAAGGCCTCGACCAGCGCGGGGAAGATCTTCCGGACCGGCTTGGGGCGGCTCCCCGGCAGGAGCAACACCGGCCCGTCGGGGTCGTGGCGCAACGGCGACTCATGGCCGGCCTCGACGAACGGATGGCCGACGAAGCGGGCGTCGAGGCCCGTGTCGGCGTAGACCTCGGGCTCGAAGGGAAAGATCGTCCCGACCCCGTCGAGGTCGCGCGCCATCGTGAAACGCCGTTTCGGCTTCCACGCCCAGAGCTGCGGGCTGACGTATTGGATCACCGCGGTGTCGCCGCCGCCGGCGCGGGACAGACCGGCGCGCCGCAGGCGGTCGGCCAGGCGGAGGTTGAGCCCCGGGTAGTCGACCAGGATGACGAGCCGGGGCTTCCAGCGGAGCGTCCAGCCGACCATGCGGTCGAACAGCTTCCGGTAGAAGGGATAGGCCGCGAGGATCTCGACGATGCCCACGGCCGAGAAGCCGGTCATGTCGAACAGGAGCTGGGCGCCGGCCTCGCGCAGGCGGGGACCGCCGAACGCCGCGACGCGCAGGCGCGGGTGCGCGGCGCGCAGGTCGGCCACGAGCTTGGCCGCATGCTGGTCGCCCGAGTGCTCGCCGGCCACGACCAGCACGTCGACCTCGCCCGCGCGGGGACGGTCGAAGGCGGCGGGGATGGCCGGGAACGAGCTCATCGGCGCGCCATGCCGGCGCGGATCTGCTCGGTGATCAGGATGGCGACCTCGAGGGCGGTGCGACCGAGCTCGCCGCTGACCTTCGGGCGGCGGCGGTCGCGGACGCACGCGGTGAAGGAGGCGAGCTCGATGGCGAGGGGCTCGCCCTTCTCGATCGGGATCTCCTCCTTGGCGAAACCGCCCTCGGCGGCCGGGTCGACGCGCACGGTGTGGCCCTTCTGCCCCATGAAGTCGATGGAGAGGTAGCCGCCGGTCTGGAAGACGCGGATCTCGCGGTTCTTCTTCAGCGAGACGCGGCTGGCGCTGAGGTTGGCGACGCAGCCGTTCTTGAAGGCGATCCGCGCGTTGGCGATGTCCTCGGTCTTCGTCACGACGGAGACCCCGACGGCGTCGATGCGCTCGACCGGCGAATTGGCCAGCTGCAGGACGATGCCGATGTCGTGGATCATCAGGTCCAGGACCACGCCGACCTCGGTGCCGCGGGGCGTGAAGGGGGCCAGGCGCTCGGCGGTGATGTAGCGGGCGTCGACGACGGCCTTCTCGAGGTACGACATCACCGGGTTGTAGTGCTCGATGTGCCCGACCTGCACGATGCGGTCGGCCTTGGCCGCGGCCTCGAGGATCTGGGCGGCCTCCGCGAGGGTCACGCAGAGGGGCTTCTCGATCAGGAGGTGGACGCCCTTGGCCAGCAAGGGGAGCGCGACCGCGGCGTGGTGGTTGGTCGGCACGACGACGCTGACGGCGTCGCAGGCGGCCGCCATCTCGTCGAGCGTGGCGAAGCGCGGGCAGCCGTGCTTCGCGCAGATCTCGGCCGCGCGGGCGTCGTTCGGCTCGAAGATCCCCGCCAGTTCGGCGCCGGGGAGGGTCGAGTAGATGCGGGCGTGGTGCTGGCCGAGCGAACCCGTGCCGGCCACCCCGCAGCGGATACGCTGGGCGGTCATGGCCGACAGGATTCAGCGGGCCGGGACCTTCTTCAATCCGAAAACCCGCCGGACACGACCTCGAAGGCGAGCGCTTCCTGGTCCCGGCGGACCCGGACGAGGCTGCCGTCCGGGATCTTGCCGCCGAGGAGGTCGCGCGCCAGGGGCGTCTCGAGCTCGCGCTGCAGGAAGCGGCGGAGCGGGCGGGCGCCATAGACGATGTCGAAGCCGCGGGCGGCGATCCAGGCGAGGGCCTCGGGCGTGAGCTCGAGCCGGATGCGCTTGGCGGCCAGGCGGGCGTTGAGTCCCTGCAGCAGCATGCCGGCGATCGTCGCGACCTGCTCCTCGCCGAGCGGGCGGAAGAGCACGACCTCGTCGAGGCGGTTGAGGAACTCCGGGCGGAAGTGCCCGCGCAGGTCGGTCATGACGGCCTCGCGCACGCCCTCGGTCAGGCCGAAGCCCGCCTGCTCGGCGATGTGGCGGCTGCCGATGTTGGAGGTGAGGATGAAGATCGCGTTGCGGCAATCCACGGTCCGGCCCTGCGAATCGGTCAGGCGACCGTCGTCGAGCACCTGGAGCAGGATGTTGAAGACCTCGGGGTGCGCCTTCTCGACCTCGTCGAGCAGGACCACCGCGTACGGGTGGCGCCGGAGCGCCTCCGTGAGCTGGCCGCCGTCCTCATGGCCGACGTAGCCGGGCGGCGCGCCGACCAGGCGGGAGACCGCGTGCTTCTCCATGTACTCGGACATGTCGAGGCGGATCATCGCCTTCTCGTTGTCGAACAGCTCAGCGGCGAGGGCCTTGGCGAGCTCGGTCTTGCCGACGCCGGTGGGGCCGAGGAAGAGGAAGGAGCCGACCGGCCGACGGGGATCCTGGACGCCGGCGCGCGAACGCTGCACGGCCTCGGCGACGGCGCGCACGGCGTCGTCCTGCCCGACGACGCGGGCCTTGAGGTTGTCGGCCAGGCGGAGGATTTTCTCGCGTTCGCCCGCGAGCAGCTTGCTCACCGGCACGCCCGTCCAGCGGGCGACGACCTCGGCGATCTCCTCCGGGGTGACCGTCTCGCGGAAGAGGCCCGTGGCGGACTTCGCGCCGGACTCGAGGCGCGCGGCCTCCTTCTCCAGCTCGGGAATCGCGCCGTAACGGAGCTTGGCGACCTCCTCCAGCCGGCTCGCGCGTTCGGCGCGGGCCATGTCGGCCTTGGCGGCCTCGAGCTTCTCGCGGACCTCGCGGACCTTCGTCACGGCCTGCTTGTCGGCCTGCCAGCGGGCGCGGAACTCGGTCTGCTCCTCGCGGGCTTGGGCCAGCTCCTTGCGGAGCGCGACCAAGCGGGCCTTGGAGCCGTCGTCCTTCTCGTGCCGGAGCGCGGACTCCTCGACGTCGAGCTGGAGCACGCGGCGGTTGAGCGCGTCGAGCGCGGCGGGCACGCTGTCGATCTCCGTGCGGATCTGCGCGCAGGCCTCGTCGATGAGGTCGATGGCCTTGTCCGGCAGGAAACGCGCGGTGATGTAGCGGTCCGAGAGCGTGGCGGCCTCGACCAGGGCGGCGTCCTCGATGCGCACGCCGTGGTGCACCTCGAAGCGCTCCTTCAGGCCGCGGAGGATGGAGACCGTGTCGGCCACGGACGGCGGCTCGACCAGCACCTGCTGGAAGCGACGCTCGAGCGCGGGGTCCTTCTCCACGTGCTCGCGGAACTCCTTCAGCGTGGTCGCGCCGAGGCAATGCAGCTCGCCGCGGGCCAGCATGGGCTTGAGGAGGTTGGCGGCGTCCATCGCGCCGTCGGCCTTCCCGGCGCCGACCAACGTGTGCATTTCGTCGATGAACAGCAGGATCCGGCCCTCGGCGTTCTTCACCTCGGCCAGCACGGCCTTCAGGCGTTCCTCGAACTCGCCGCGGTACTTGGCGCCGGCGAGCAGCGCGCCCATGTCGAGGGAGAAGACGGTCTTGTCGCGGAGGCCTTCGGGCACGTCGCCGTTGACGATGCGCTGCGCCAGGCCCTCGACCACGGCGGTCTTGCCGACGCCGGGTTCGCCGATGAGCACGGGGTTGTTCTTGGTGCGGCGGGAAAGGATGCGGATCACGCGGCGGATCTCCTCGTCGCGGCCGATCACCGGATCCATCTTGCCGGCGCGGGCGCGGGCGGTGAGGTCCATCCCGTACTTCTCGAGGGCCTCGTAGGTGGCCTCGGGATTGGCGGAGGTCACGCGCTGGGCGCCGCGGATCGCCTGGAGGGCGCCCAGGATGTGGCGCCGGCCGAAAGCCTGCTGCTCGAAGGCCGGGCGGAGCGACGGGGTCTCGGCCAGGGCGAGCAGCACGTGCTCGGCCGAGACGAACTCGTCCTTCATCGCCTGGGCTTCCTCCTTGGCCTTCAGCAGGAGCTGGTGGGTGTCGGCGGAGAGGCCGGGCTGGCCGGGGCTCTGGGCGAGCTTGGGCAGTCGCGCGAGCACGCCGGCGGCGGCCGCGGCGATCGCCTGCTCATCCTTGCCGGCGCGGCGGAACAGCGAGGGCACGACGCCACCGTCCTGCGCCAGGAGGGCGACGAGCACGTGGGCGGGCTCGAGCGAGGAGTGTCGTCGGTTGATGGCCTCGGTCGTCGCGAGCTGCAACGCCTCGGTCGTCTTGTCGGTCAGGTTGCCGTAAGGGGAACTCATGCCACCTCCTTTGCACCAACTGTTCCAAGTCGGAATCGGCGACCTTGGCCTCGTTTTCCGCGACGGCCCGACCAAGGGAAGCGCAATCCGCCCTTTCGGGGGCGTTTTCACGGGACAGGGAAAGCGACAACTCGTCGCCATCGGGACGAGTTGTCGCCCGCTTGGGCCGACGGGACACGCAGTCCCGTGTTGCCCGCGGGGGCGCCGCGCCTAAACTGTCGGCCGCATGACGTCCGACGCGCAGTTGGCGGCCTTGGAGCGCCTCCTCGACGACCCCTCCCCGGTGGTCCGGCAGGCCGTCGTCGCCCGCGTCAAAGCCGCCGGCACCGCCGGG
Organism: Verrucomicrobiota bacterium; assembly: GCA_041182045.1. Lineage (GTDB taxonomy): Bacteria > Verrucomicrobiota > Verrucomicrobiia > Opitutales > UBA953 > UBA953. The sequence continues at coordinate 797 of JBEGOO010000171.1, read as the reverse complement.
ATCCTCTGGCTCGAACAAGTCGCGGCCAAGGAGGAGCTCGCGCCGCATGCCCACGCGATCCTGACCGGGATCCGGACGGTCGACGCCGCCGCGCAGGCCTTCCTGACGTACGTGCGCGCCGGGGAGCTCGACCTCGAGGAGGCCTGCCTGCTCTTGGAGCGAGCCACGACGCCCTCCCTGCCTCACCAGGCCTACGCGGCCGAGCTGGACCGGCTGGCGGCCCGCACCCGCGAGCTCATGGCCGAGCCCTTGGATGTGCGCGCGAAGTGCCGGCTGCTCTGCCGGGTGATCTTCGGCGAGGAAGGCTACCGGGGCGCCCAGGAAAGTTTCTCCGTCCCGGCCTCCTCCCTGCTCTCCCGCGTGATCGAGACCCGCCGGGGCATCCCGATCTCCCTTTGCCTGGTCTTCCTGTTCGTCGGCCGCCGCCTGGGCCTGCCGTTGCAGCCCGTCGGCCTGCCGGGCCGGTTCATGGTGGGCGTGTTCCGCGGGAAGGAACCGCTCTACATCGACTGCTACGAAGGCGGCGCCTTCCGGACGCGCGCGGAAGTGCAGCTCATGCTGCTCGACAACCAGTTGCCCGCGGACGAGGCCTTTCTCGGCCCGGTGACCGTCGCGCAGACCTTGGCGCGTTGTTGCCGCAACCTGGTCTCGCAATGCGAGGCCCAGGGCGACGACCGCAGCAGCCGGCTCCACCTCGGCTTCGTCCACGCCCTCGAGCAGATCGATGAACGCGCCTGAGACCCTCACGCTGGCGTCGCTGGAGGCGGCGACCTTCACCGGCCCGCAGCTCGGCGTGC
>JBEGOO010000170.1:0-5426 GCA_041182045.1 Verrucomicrobiota bacterium | reverse complement strand
GGGCGGCGACGTAGTCACCGGAGCGGAAGAGGTCGCGGAGCTGGACGACGGGGGCGGTCGGGTAGAGCTTCTTCGCGCTGGTGCGAAGGAAGCCGTCGACGATGAACCAGATCATGACCACCGAGCAGATGGTGATCGGGTACATGACCCAGCCGCCTTCGTGGAAGAGGACGAGGAGGGTCTTCTCCTTGACGCCCGGGGCGGCTTCCTGGGCGGAGGCGGCCAAGGTCGAGAGGCCGAGGAACAGGCCGGTCAGGAGGGAGGTGCGGGGATTCATCTTCATGGGGATGATAGGGTAGGTTGGGTGTAGTTAGGAATGGGTGAAGGGGCAAGGACTCACTTGTTGCCCTCGTCGGAGGGCGTGGCCGGGGCGGCGGGCTTGGCGGCGCCTTCGGGGATGACGGCGGCGTCCTGGATCTTGCGCTGGGCCTCCTCGGCCTTCAGGCGGTCTTCCTTCGGGAGCAGTTTCTTGGCTTCCTCGGCCTCCTTGGAGGTCGGGTAGGTGGCGACGATGTCGCGCAGGTAGCGGTTGGAAACCTCCTCGAGCTTCTGCTCGCGGGTCGCCGGGGTGTCCATGCCGCGGAAGGAGCGGGCGGCGCCGAGCAGGGCCTTCGGCACGTGCTCCTGCTGGGAGCCGAAGAAGACCGGGACGCGCAGGTAGGTGTTCATCGCGGCCTCGTACTTCTTGGTCGCGAGGAGGGAGGCGCCCTTCACGAGGTGGAGGCGGGCCTGGATGTCCGGGTCGTCCATCTGCGGGATGAGGGCGGTGGACTCGGAGATGACCGCGTCGTGCTCGCCGCGGCGGGCGCGCTGCATCAGGCGGGCCAGCTTGATCTTCGTGGCGAGCTCGGGGATGGAGCCGTCGTCGGCCTTCTCGAGGTTGTCGAGGAAGCTGGAGAGGGCGGCGTCGTTCTCGAGGCGGTCCAGGGCGTCCAGCTTGACGATGGAGGCCTTGAGCCACCAGCTGCCGGGGACCTTCTTGATCGGGTCGAAGAACTTGATGACGGGCTCGATGTTGTCGAGGGCCTTGCCCGGTTCGCCGCGCGCGACGTTGTTCTGGGCCTCGGTCAGGCGCTCGGGGAGCGGCCAGACGATGCGTTCGACCTCGCTCAGCTTGCGGGTCATGATCATCTCGGTGCCGTCCTGGACGGTCGTGCGCTCGACGCTGCCCTTGAGGCTGCTGATCGTGCCCTTCTTCTTGTCGATGACCGGCTTCGGCGGGATGACGGAGGTGTCGACCTTGAAGGGGTCGTTGACCTCCCAGCGTTCGCCGCCCTTGAAGACGAGGGCTTGGCCGAAGGCGGAGGCCGTGGCGCCGAGCGCGGCGGCCGCGAGGAGGATTCGGGGGAAGGGGCGCATGGCTTAGAGGCGGGTGTTGAGCGACTTGGCTTCGGCGGCTTCCGGGGTGTCCTTGATGCGGTCCTTGGACAGCATCTCGGCGAGGACCAGCTTGGCCTCGGGCTTCTGGCCGAGCTTGTCGGCGAGCACGCGGGCGGTGCCCAGGTAGGCCTTGGCGGACCAGAACTCGTATTTCTTCCAGGTCTGGTAGCAACGGCGGTAGTAGGCGACGGCCTCGGCGTTGCGGCCTTGGCGTTCCTCCATGACCCCGAGCCAGTAGAGGCTGCCGGCGGTGGCTTCGCCGCGCCATTCCTTGGTCTGCAGGATCTCCTCGAAGGCCTTCTTCGCCTCGGGGTAGGCCTGGGTCTCGGCGAGGGCGCGGGCGCGGGCGAACTTGATCTCCTTCTCCTTCGACATCGCGATCTGGTTGTCGACGGCCTCGTTGCAGAGCTCGAGGGCTTCCTTGAACTTCTTCTGCTGGAGCAGGATCTCGGCCAGGCCGGCGAACCCGAAGTCGGCGTACTCCGAGGAGCGGTTGTGCTCCTTGATGTACTCGAAGTAGGCGGCGGCCTTGGCGTTCTCGCCCTTGGCGAGCAGGTGGTCGCCGACGACGGCGAGGATGGTCGGGCTGAGTTCCTCGGCCTTGTAGTTGGCGGAGACCTTCTTGAAGAAGGTGTCGGCCCGCTCGGGGTTGCGGAGGAAGACGTTCAGCTGGCCCATCGCGAAGAAGCCGCGGGCCTGGGCGATCAGCGAGTCCTTGTTCTGGTCGAGGCGCAGGAGCTGGGCGAGCTCGGCCTCGGCGTTGGCGGCGGAGTAGGCGGCGGGATCGACCGCGACGCCGGCCTTCACGCGCTTCACCTTGCGGGCCAGCTTCTCGCAGAGGAAGATCACGAGCTTCTCGTTCCCTTCCTGCTTCCGGTCGTTGATGGTCTCGGCGACGGCGCCCGAGAGGATCCCGAGGGCCTCCGTCTTGGCGGTGACGATGCTGGCCTGGCGGTCCTTCTCGACCACGGCGAGCTCGTCGGCGAGTTTCGCGGAGAGCTTGGCGACCTCGGCCTTGGCGGCGGCGATGGCCTCCTTGGTGGCGCCGTCCTGGCGCTCGAGCGCGTCGACCTTCTTGCGTTCGGCGGCGAGCTGGCCGCTGAAGCGCTTCTGGACCTCCTCGCTGCGCTGGGCGAACTCCGGCTTGTCGCCGAGTCGCTCGGTGGCCTTGATGACCTCGTAGAGGTAGGTCAGGGCCTTCGGGTCGTTATGGTCCCAGTCGTAGACCTCCTTGTAGAGGTCGCGCATGCGGGCGTGCTCGCCGCGGCCGGGCAGGAGCTTGCCCAGTTCGCGCAGGACGAACTCGAGGGCGTTGGCGTTGGTGCGGCCGGAGCGGGCGGCGGCGACGTAGGCGTCGATCGCCTTCGCGGTGTGGCCGTCCTTCTCCTTCTCGAAGGCCGCCTTCTCGGCGAGGAACTTCTTCTTCGTCTCCGGCGCGCCGTTGACGCGCGCGGACTCGTCGGCCTTGCGGATCGACTTGTCCAGCTCGGTCGCCAGGCGCATCTCGGCGTCGCCGATCAGCGTGTGGACCTCGGGGATCTGGTTGACGACGTTCTCGTCCTTGCTGACGGCGTAGTCCTTGAGCCACTCGTTGCAGAGGCGGAGGGTTTCGGCGGTCTCCGGCGGGTTAAGGCCGAACTTGACGATGGCCTGGCGGTAGCGGACGTCGGCGATGAACTTGCCCTTGGCGGCGTAGTCGGCCTGGTACTGGTCGAAGCCGGCCTTGGTCTCCTTGTACTTGCCCTGGTAGAACCAGCACAGCGCGCGCATGTAGAGCGCCTGCTCGCGGGCGAGGGAGCGCGGGTACTTCTGGTTGAAGGCGTCGAGCGCGGCGCCCGCCTTCTCCCAGTCGACGTTGGCGAAGAGGCAGCAGATGATGCGGAAGTCGATCTCCTCGACCGTGGCCGGGTCGATCTTCTTCACGTTGGTCTTGGCCCACTCGTAGTGCTCGATGGCCTCCTTGTAGTCCTCGCGGTCCTGGGAGATCTCACCCAGGATCACGGCGACCGCGGAGACCTCGTCGGCGTCCGGGTACTTCTGGAGGAACTCCTTGCACTTGGCCTGGGCCTCCGTGTTGCGGCCGATCTGGCGCAGCGCCACGATGTAGTAGTAGTAGGCCCCGGAGACCTTGGAGAAGCCCGGGTTGTTGTCGAAGATGTCGCGGAAGGCCACGAAGGCCTCCCAGTGCTTGTTCAGCTCCAGCAGGCACAGGCCGATGCGGTAGGAGATGAACGCGTCGTAGTCCTTGTTCGCGGCGAAGTCGGCCTCGATCTTCTTGAACTGTTCCACGCCGGCGCGGGCCTCCTCGATCTTGATCTTGGCGTTGTCGTCGGGCTTCGGGTAGAGTTTGACGAGGTTGTCGACCTCGGCCTGCTTGCCTTCCACGGCGCGGGTCACGGAGCGGGCGACGGTCGCGCGGCGCAGGGTTCCCTGGTAGCTGGCGAGCGCCTGGCGGTAGAGCTCGGCCTTCTCCTTCTCGTCGCTGGCGCCTTCGGCGGCCTCGAAGCGGGAGTCGCCGATCTCGATGCGCTGGAAGTTGGAACGGACGATCTCGGCGGGCGAGCCGGTGCCGCGCGCGTCGACCTCGGCCTTGAGCTGCTCGGCCTCCTTGGTCAGGCCGAGCTTGGTGTAGACCTCGACGAGCTTGGCCGCGGCTTCGCGGCGCTCGGGCGTGCCGAGCCCTTCGGCGATGGCGGACTTGAGGAGCTGCATGGCCTGGCCGAGGGCCTTCTTCTTGTCCTCGGCGCCGGCGGACTTGGACTTCTCCTCGAGGATGCGGGCGGAAAGGGTGTAGGCGTTGATGCGGTCCTCGGCGCGGATCTCGCGGTTCGGGGCGCGGAGGCGTTCGAGGAGGCCCAAGGCCGGGTCCCACTTGGACTGGCTGGCGTAGGCCTCGACGAGGGTCAGCTGCGCGATGCCGCGCTTGTTGTCCGTGCCGTAGAAGTCCTCGGTGCCTTTCGGGAACTTGGAGAGGAAGTTGTTCAGCTCGGTCTCGGTCTTCGCCCAATCCTTCATCGAGTACACGGCCACGGCCTTGTTGAAGGCGAGGACGGCCTTGAGCATCTCGCTGCCCTCGGCGCCCAGCTGCTTCTCGAGCTCGGCGAGGGTGTCGTAGGCGGCCTGGTACTTCTTGGCCTCCATCTCCTTGCCGGCCCGTTTGAACAGCACGTCGAGCTTGTTCTCGGGGGCGGGCGCCGTCGCGGCCGGCTTGTTCTGCGCTTGCAGGACACCGGTGGCCGGGGTGACGGCGATGAGGACGGCGAGGATGGCGGCTTTGGCCAGTTGGTAGGTGCGGGACTCGGTGGTAACCATCGGGGTAGGGGAGCCGGGGGCTCCTCTGGGGTGGGTGGATGAACTTACCCCTCGGCGACCGTCCCTGCCAAGCAATAACCCGCCGTTCCGCACCCTAAGAGCATGGGCGGGTCTACCCTTCAGGTGGCCCTGCCCCGGCCGGGCTCAGCGGCCCGCCTTTTGCCCGGTGGCGAGAAGTGTCTCGAAGCCGGGTTCGCGGGGCTCCTTCGCCACGACCCGGACCTCGGACTGGCGGAACCCCGCTTCCTCCATCCAGTCGTGCAGGTCGTTCTCCTTGAAGCCCAGCCAGCGGTCGGCGTAGAGCTCGCGCGCCTTCTCGAAACGGTGGGCGCGCAGGTCGAGGATCAGCACCCGCCCGCCCGGCTTGAGGATCCGGTGGGCCTCGGCCAGGGCTTTACGAGGGTTTTCGGCGTGATGCAGGGCTTGGCTGAGCAGGACGAGGTCGACGCTCCGGTCAGGCAGGGGGGTCTCCTCGATGTCCCCGAGGACGTAGTCCAGGTTGCGCAGCTGTTCCTTCTTGGCCAGGGCCCGTCCGAGCTCGACCATCCGGGGGGAGTTGTCGATGCAGTGGACGAATTCCGCCTGTCGGGCCAGCAGGCGGGAGAGCGTGCCATCGCCCGCCCCGAGGTCGGCGATCCGCACCTTGGGCGCCAGGAGGAGCAGCATCTGGCCGATGGCTTCCCAGGAGCGGCCAGGACAGTAGTTCTTGCCCAGGCGGTCGGCGACGAGGTTGA
>JBEGOO010000169.1:0-5468 GCA_041182045.1 Verrucomicrobiota bacterium | reverse complement strand
TAACTTCACCCTGAACTCCGGCGACACCCTCACCGTCGCGGTCAACGGCTCCTCGGCGAACATCAAGCTCCTCGGCGGCACCGTCGACTTCGGCGGCCGCACCTCGACCTCCTCGGTGGCCTACACCTCCGGCACCATCGCCAACGGCGCCGGCTTCACGGGCGACGTCAGCTACAGCGGCGCGCTCACCCTCACGCAGGGTGCCTTCGGCGCCGGCCGCATCCTGGTCGGTTCGACCAACACCGCCAACTTCGGCGCCGGCTTCAACAACCGCGTCAGCTACTCCGGCGGCACGATCCAGAACGGCGCCAACTACGCCGGCACGCTCACCGTCAACAGCGGCGCCACCCTCGACGCCGCCACGAACCTCGCCGGCTCCATCGTCCTGGCCAACGGCTCGCAGCTCACCGGCGTCGGCTCCGTCGGCTCCGTCACCGCCAAGAGCGGCGCGTCCGTCTCGACCGGCGTCTCCACCCCGGGCCTCCTGACCACCGCGGGCTTCGCCCTCGAGGCCGGCTCCACGCTGAAGGTCAACCTGAAGGACGGTACCGCCGCCCGCGGCGTCGGCTACGACTCCGTCGCCGTCACCGGCCTGCTCGACCTCTCCGGTCTCTCCAGCGCCAACCGCGTGACCCTCCAGCTCAAGTCCCTCGACGCGAACGGCCTCACCGGCAACCTCGCCGTCCAGAACTTCTCCTGGAACGACCCGAAGAACTTCACGCTCTTCACCTACGGCACGCTCAGCCTCGGCACCGGCGTCGCCATCAGCGACATCTTCTCGATCGACTACTCCGGCTTCCAGGACGCCCATGGCGTCGCCGCCCGCGCCGATTGGTTCACGATCTCGAACGACACGCAGAACGGCGCCATCGTGCTGACCGCCATCCCCGAGCCGTCCACCTACGGCCTCGCGATCGGCGCCCTGGCCCTCGCCGCCGCCGCCCTCCGCCGCCGACGCAAGATCAAGGCCACCGACGCCTCCGCCCAGTAAGGGTGGGGGAGTGGGTTGGGACAGGAACAGGGACAGGACAGGGCAAGACCCTTCCTGCCCCTGCCTGCTGACCCTGCTCCTGCCCCTGATTGCATCCCTGTCTCTCGGTAGGGACCAGCGTCCCTGCTGGTCCGCCTCTGCCTTGTCCACCGGTCAACTCTCTGGTGGCTTCTTCTCGCGCAGCGATGATGTGCCTGACCCTGTTGCCGAAGGACGATCCCGGCCGACCGAGGACGGTCAGCCCTACCTGAGACGCAGAGAGGACACGAGGGCACGAGGACAGGAGGACACGAGGGCAAGAGGGCAAGAGGCGTATCCGCTGCCTCTAAGCCTTCCCCTGTCCCTGGCCCTACCCCTGATGCCTCTCATGCATCTCTTGCCCCCTAGCCCCAGCCCTAGCCCAAGCCCCAGCCCTGGCCCTAGCCCTCGTTCCCATTTCCTTATCGTCCTCGGCCGCTTTTTCCCACCAATGTAGGGCCGCTTCCATGCATCGCCTTTTCGTCGAGAAGAAACCCGCGTTCCGGTCCGAGGCCGAGCACCTCCTCCGCGACCTCCAGGACTCGCTCCGCCTGCCGGGCCTGAAGTCCCTCCGCATCCTCCAGCGTTACGACGTCGAGGGCGCGTCCGAGGCGGCGATCCGCCAGGCCATCCCGACCGTCTTCGCCGAACCGCCGGTCGACGACGTGACCGAGGCCTGCTTCCCGCTGGCCGCCGGCGAGGTCGCCTTTGCCGTCGAGTTCCTGCCGGGCCAGTTCGACCAGCGCGCCGACTCCGCCGCGCAGTGCCTCCAGATCGTCGGGGGAGGGGAGCGCCCGGTGGTGGCCGCCGCCCGCACCTACGTCGTGAGCGGCGACCTCTCGCCGGCCGACCTCGCCCGCGTGAAGGCCTACCTCATCAACCCGGTGGATTCGCGCGAGGCCGACCTCGCCATGCCGACGTCCCTGCGCCGCGCGGCGCCGAAGCCGAAGCCGGTCGCGTCGCTGCCGGGTTTCCTCACGAAGTCCGCCGCCGAGCTCGCCGCCCTCCGCAAGGAGCTGGGCCTGGCGATGTCCGACGCCGACCTGCTGTTCTGCCAGGCGCACTTCCGCGACCACGCCCGCCGCGAGCCGACGCTCACCGAGATCAAGCTGCTGGACACCTATTGGTCCGACCATTGCCGCCACACGACGTTCCTCGCCGAGCTGAAGTCCGTCGAATTCGCCGCTTCGCCTTTGCTGGCCCCGTTCCAAGCCGCGTGGGAGCGTTACCAGCAGGTCCGCCTCGGCCTCAACCGCCAGGGCAAGCCGGTCTGCCTGATGGACATCGCGACCATCGCGGGCCGCGAACTGAAGCGCACGGGCGCGTTGGATGACATGGAAGATTCCGAGGAGGTGAACGCCGCCTCCATCGTGGTGCCGGTCGAGATCGACGGGCGCACCGAGGAGTGGCTGGTGATGTTCAAGAACGAGACGCACAACCACCCGACCGAGATCGAGCCGTTCGGCGGGGCCGCGACCTGCCTCGGCGGCGCGATCCGCGACCCGCTGTCGGGCCGTTCCTACGTCTACCAGGCGATGCGCGTCACCGGCGCGGCCGATCCCCTGACCCCTTACGAACGCACGCTCCCGGGCAAGCTTCCCCAGCGCAAGATCACCACCGGCGCGGCCGCGGGCTATTCTTCCTACGGCAACCAGATCGGTCTGGCGACCGGCCTGGTGTCGGAGCATTACCACCCCGGTTACGTCGCCAAGCGCATGGAGATCGGCGCCGTCGTCGCCGCTGGTCCGCGCCGTTGCGTGCGCCGCGAGGCCCCGGCCCCGGGCGACGTCATCGTGCTCGTCGGCGGTCGCACGGGCCGCGACGGCGTGGGCGGCGCGACGGGTTCCTCGAAGGAGCACACCGAGACCGCGCTCCGGAATTCCGCCGAGGTGCAGAAGGGCGACGCGCCGACCGAGCGCAAGCTGCAGCGCCTCTTCCGCGACGAGTCCGTCAGCGCTTTGATCAAGCGTTGCAACGACTTCGGCGCGGGCGGCGTGTCCGTCGCGATCGGCGAGCTCGCCCCGTCCCTGCACGTCCACCTCGACCGCGTGCCGCTGAAGTACGACGGGCTCGACGGCACGGAGATCGCGCTGTCCGAGTCCCAGGAGCGCATGGCCGTCGTCCTGCACCCGAAGGATGTCCCGGCGTTCCTCGCCGCCGCGCGCCGTGAGAACCTCGAGGCCGTCCACGTGGCCGATGTCACCGACTCCGGCCGCCTGATCATGGAGTGGCGCGGGCAGCGGGTCGTGGACATCGCCCGCGACTTCCTTGACACCAACGGGGTCACCCAGTCGGCCACCGCCTCGGTCGCCGCCCCGGATGCCTCCCAATCCCCCTTCCAGGAGCCCGCCCAGGCCGTTTCGGCCGCCGACCTGAGGAAAGCCCTGTCCGACCTGCCCAACGCCTCCCAGCGGGGCTTGGTGGAGCGTTTTGACGCCTCCATCGGGGCCAACACGGTCCTGCACCCCTTCGGCGGGGCCACCCAGACCACCCCCCAGGAGGCCATGGCGGCCAAATTGCCCGTTTTGGGCGGGGAAACCGACGCCTGCACCATCATGGCCTACGGGTTCAACCCGGTGGTCGCCCAGTGGTCCCCTGGCCATGGCGCCGTCTGCGCCGTCGTCGAGTCCCTGGCCCGCCTCACGGCCGCCGGTGGCGACCCCACCCGGGCCCGCCTGACCCTCCAGGAATACTTCGAGAAACTCGGCGCCGACCCCAAGCGTTGGGGCAAGCCGCTCGTCGCCCTCCTCGGAGCCCTGGAGGCCCAGCTCGAGTTCGGCACCGCCGCCATCGGCGGCAAGGACTCGATGTCGGGTTCCTTCAAGGACCTCGACGTCCCCCCGACGCTCGTCTCGTTCGCGATCGTCCCCGGCAAGGCGAGCCAGGTCGTCTCCGCGGAGTTCAAGCAGGCCGGCTCCACCGTCGTCGTCGTGGACGTCCCGCGCACCGCGGCCTTGCTGCCCGACCTCAAGCTCGCGCGCACGCGCCTCGCCGCCGTGCACGCGTTGGTCAAGGCCGGCAAGATCCGCGCCGCCGCCGCCGTCCGCCAGGGCGGGGTGGGGCATGCGCTCGCCCGCATGGCCTTCGGCAACCGCGTCGGCGTCGCCCTCAACGCCGCGCCCGCGTCCGACTTCCTCGTGCCTGCCTACGGCTCGCTCGTGCTCGAGGTGGCCTCCGCGGCCGACCTCGGCGCGCTGCCGCACCGCGTGCTCGGCCAGACCACCGCCGCCCCCGCGCTCGCGTGGCCGGGCGTGACGATCGCGCTCGACGAGCTCCTCGCCGCCCACGAAGGCGTGCTCGAGTCCGTCTTCCCGACCAAGGCTTCCGAGCCGGCCGGCGCGCCCGCCCCGATCAGCTTCACGGTCCGCTCCGGCCTCAAGCCCAAGGTCCGCGTCGCCAAGCCGCGGGTGATCATCCCGGTCTTCCCCGGTAGCAATTGCGAATACGACACCGCCCGCGCGTTCCGCCTCGCCGGCGCCGAGCCCGAGATCCTCGTGTTGCGTAACCTCGACGCCGCCGGCCTCGGCGAATCGCTCAAAGCCCTCGCCGACGCCATCTCTCGTTCGCAGATCCTCATGATCCCCGGTGGCTTCTCCGCCGGTGACGAGCCGGATGGTTCCGGGAAGTTCATCGCCGCCGTCATCAAGGCCCCCATCGTGCGCGACGCCGTCATGGACCTGCTGAAGTCCCGCGACGGCCTCGTCCTCGGCATCTGCAACGGCTTCCAGGCCCTCATCAAGACCGGTCTCGTGCCCTTCGGCGAGATCCGCGACGTCGACGCCGCCGCGCCGACGCTGTTCCACAACCGCATCGCCCGGCACATCTCCCGCTACGCCCACACCCGTGTCGCCTCGGTGAAGTCCCCTTGGCTCGCGCGCCTCGAGGTCGGCCAGGTGCACAACATCCCGCTCTCCCACGGCGAAGGTCGCTTCACCGCCTCGCCCGCCGTCATCGCCGAGCTCGCGAAGAACGGCCAGGTCGCCTTCCAGTACTGCGACCCCGCCGGCGTCCCCTCGAACCGCATCGAGTTCAATCCCAACGGCTCGGTCGAGGCCATCGAAGGCATCACCAGCCCGTGTGGTCGCGTCCTCGGCAAGATGGGCCACTCCGAACGCGTCGGGGCGAACGTCGCCAAGAACCTCCCCGGCCAGAAGCACCAGCCCCTCTTCCAAGGCGGGGTGGAGTATTTTGCTTAAGCGCCTTTCGGCCGCTTAAGCAAAGTGGGGGGCACGCTGGCACGGTGACACGTGGGCAAGGGGCGCACCTGTGGCCGCTTCCCTTGTTCCTGTCCCTGCCGACCGCCCCTGACCTTGTCCCTGTTGCATCTCTGCCTCTCTTTTCCTCCAGGCCCCCGCCCCCGCCCAGGCCCCGGCCCTGGCCCTTGATTCCTACTTCCCCGGCAGCTTGTCCACGTCCACCTGAGGCGGGCTCTTGCTCTCGGGAATCTGCAGCATCACGC
>JBEGOO010000168.1:0-5840 GCA_041182045.1 Verrucomicrobiota bacterium | reverse complement strand
GAAGAAGACCGGGGCCAAGGTCATCTTCGCGACCACGACGCCGGTGCCCGAGGGAAAGCTCAACCCGCCGCGCGCGTTCGGCGACGTCGCCGTCTACAACCAGATCGCGCTCAAGGTCATGTCCGAGAACGGCGTCGCCATCGACGACCTCAACGCCGCCATCACGCCCGACCTGGCCAAGCTCCAGCGGCCCCACGATGTCCACTACACCCCGGAAGGCTACGAAGCCTTGGCGCAGGCGGTGGTGAAGTCCTTGCAGAAGGATTTGGGGAAGTAAAAAGGGCTGGGGCTAGGGACGGGGCTAGGGCTGGGGTCAGGCGAAGAGGTGACCGCCTCAGAGACTTCGGGCGCTGCTCTGGCCAGTCGACCTAAGCGGCACCCCGTCGACGCGGCGGCGCGAGGTAGGGCTGACCGTCCCCGGTCGGCCCCTCGATTCTCGACCGTTTGATTCGTTGGCCAGGGCCGCGGCAGAGCCCCGGACGAGCCGGGACGCTCATCCCTACCTGAGAGGCTACCACTCAAACCCGGCGTTCCAAGTTGCCAGCCCTGGCCTCAGCCCCAGCCCTAGCCCAATTCCCGCATTTAAACGAAACCTTTTGACCGAGCCAGGAAGCCCGGGACCAGGAACATTGCCCTTGGCAGAGGGTCGGAGAAACGACAGGTTCACCCCTCCCCGCTCCTGACCATCCTTCCGGATGGCCTCCCCTTTTCTACTACCAACACACCCATGCGCAAGACGCTCACCCTCCTGCTGGCCTTGACCCTCTCCGTGGTCCTGCCGGCGCAGACCCTCCAACTGCAGAAAGGCGACCATATCGCCTTCGTCGGCAGCGGCCTGGCCGACCGCCAGCAGCACTACGGCAACCTGGAGGCCTTGATCCATCAGGCCAACGCCGACAAGGAGCTCGTGGTCCGCAACCTCGGCTTCTCCGGCGACGAGGTCAACACCCGCCACCGCTCCGACGAGGTGCCCTCCCTCGAGTACTTCCTCGACATGAAGCCGGGCGACCTGACCACCAAGTCGGGCAACACCACGGTGACCTACCACGCCGGCGCGCACTTCCACGCCAACGTCCTCCTCGCCTACTGGGGCTTCAACGAGTCCTTCCGCGGCCCGGAGAACGTCGATGAATTCAAGAAACAGCTCGACGGCTTCCTCAAGAAGCACCTCGCGGCCGACTACGGCAAGGGCAAGCCCCGCATCGTCCTCTTCTCCCCGATCGCGCACGAGGACCTGAAGTCCCCGCACTTCGACGCCGCCATCCCGGCCCGCAACAACAAGAACCTCGCGCTCTACACCGCCGCGATGGCCGAGTTCGCCAAGGCCAACGGCGTCCAGTTCGTCGACCTCTTCGCGGCCTCCCAGAAGCTCTTCGCCGCCGCCAAGACCCCGCTCACGATCAACGGCATCCACCTGAACGCCGAGGGCGACAAGGCCCTCGCCGCCGTCCAGTTCCAGGCGCTCTTCGGCGCGGCCGCGCCGGCCGTCGACGCGAAGGTCCTCGCCGCCGTGAACGACAAGAGCACCGAGTGGCATCATCGCTACCGCACCGTCGACCAGTTCAACATCTACGGCCAGCGCTCCCGCATCAAGTACGAGGGCATCGACAACGCCACGGTGATCGGCCGCGAGCTCGCCAACCGCGACATCAAGGCCGCCAACCGCGACAAGTCGATCTGGGCCGCCGCCCAAGGCAAGACCCTCGTCGCCGACGACGGCAACCTGCTCCCCTACCTGTCCGTCCCGCCGAACCGCAAGGAGCCCGTCCCCTACCTCTCGGGCGAGGAGCAGCTCAAGCACCTGACCGTGCCCGAAGGTTGCAAGATCGAGTTCATCGCCGACGAGACCACGGTCCCCGAGCTCATCAACCCGGTGCAGATGAACTTCGACACGAAGGGCCGCCTCTGGCTCTCCGTCTGGCCCAACTACCCCGAGACCACCCCGACGACCAAGAACTTCGACAAGCTGCTCGTCCTGGACCTCGACCCGAAGACCGGCAAGGTCGCCAAGTCCCACGTCTTCCTCGACGGCCTGAACTGCCCGACAGGCTTCCAGTTCTACAAGGATGGCGTCATCCTCATCCAGTCGCCCGACATGTGGTACGTCCGCGACACCGACGGCGACGGCAAGGCCGACTGGAAGGAGAAGTTCCTCACCGGCATGGACGCCGCCGACTCCCACCACGAGACCAACTCCATCTGCTATGAACCGGGTGGCGCGCTCTACTTCTCCGACGGCGTCTTCCATCGCACCCAGGTCGAGACCTTCGATCGCGGCGCGGTCCGCAACACCAACGGCGCGATCTACCGCTTCGAGCCGCAGACCTTCAAGTTCTCGCGCTACGTCCCCTACGGCTTCGCCAACCCGCACGGCCGCGTGTTCGACTACTGGGGCAACGACATCATCACGGACGCCACCGGCAACGCCAACTACTTCGGCCCCGGCTTCTCCGGCCACCTCGACACCGGCAGCCACCCCGGCTACCCGCAGATGTGGAACCGCCCGTCGCGCCCCTGCCCGGGCACCGCGATCCTCAGCAGCCGCCACTTCCCCGAGGATTGGCAGGGCACGTTCCTCAACACGAACGTGATCACCTACCAGGGCATCTTCCGCGCCAAGCTCTCCCCGGGCAGCGAGAAGACCAAGGACGCCTCCGGCATCCGCGGCGAGACCCTCGAGCCGGGTCTCGTGAAGACCGACAACACCAAGGCCGGCAACTTCCGCCCGTCCGGCGTCGCCGTCGCCCCCGATGGCTCGCTCTACGTGATGGACTGGTCCCAGATGCTCATCGGCCACCTGCAGCACCACCTGCGCGACCCCAACCGCGACCACTCGCACGGCCGCCTCTACCGCATCACCTTCCCCTCGCGCCCGCTGCTGACCCCCAAGAAGATCGACGGCGAGCCCATCGCCGCGCTCCTCGAGCTGCTCAAGGAACACGAGGACAACGTCCGCCAGCGCGCCAAGATCGAGCTGCATAAGCACGACAGCGCCGAGGTCGTCGCCGCCACCCAGAAATGGGCCAAGCAGTTCGACCCGGCCAAGAAGGAGGACGCCCACCACCTGCTCGAAGCCCTCTGGGTCCACCAGTGGCACAACGTGGTCAACGTCGACCTCACCAAGGCCCTGCTGAAGTCGCCGGAATACAACGCCCGCGCCCAGGCCATCCGCGTGGTGTGCTACCAGCGCGACCGCATCCCGGGCGCCATCGACCTCATCGTCGCCGGCGTCAAGGACGAGTCCCCGCGCGTCCAGCTCGAGGCGCTCCGCGCCCTCAGCTTCTTCAACGGCGCCGACACCGCCAAGGCCGTCGCCGCCGCGCTGACGCTCAAGGACTCCAAGGACCAGTACATCGCGTACTGCTTCCGCGAGACCATGAAGCAGCTGGGCTCCCTGCCGGAAGGCAAGGCCCTCGTCGACCCCAAGGCGCTCCAGAAGCCGACCGAGACCTCCTACGGCCCCACCGACAAGAAGCTCTCCAAGGCCGACAAGAAGCTCTACGACCTCGGCAAGGAGGTCTACCACCGCGAGGCGCTCTGCGTCACCTGCCACCAGGCCGACGGCAAGGGCATCGACAGCTTCCCGGACAAGTCGAAGCCGACCTTAGGCAGCTACCCGTCCCTCGCCCGCATGACCGGCTACCCGACCAACGCCTGGCTCGAAGGCGAGCCCGACCGCGCGATCAAGATCGTGCTCAACGGCATGTACGGCAAGATGACGTTCCACGGGAAGCAGTACGGCGACGTCGCCGCCGGTCAGGCCGCGATGACGCCCCTCGGCCAGATGCTGAAGGACGAGGAGATCGCCGGCGTGCTCACCTACGTCCGCCAGTCCTGGGGCAACAACCTGCCCCCGGTCACGGCCGCCCAGGTGAAGAAGGTCCGCGAAGCCAACAAGGGCCGCACGGCCATGTACACGCCCGAGGAGATCCTCAAGGAGCACCCGCTCCCGGCCGGCAAGTAAGCCGACCCCGGACCTCCCACCGCGAAAGGCGCGCCGACCGGCGCGCCTTTTTTGTCGGCCGCGGGGCCGGCCGGCGGGCCGACTTTCGCGCTTCCTTCGTCCCCGCGCCCCGCCCATCATAAGGAAAATGAGACCTGCCCTGTGGAAGGCCGTGGCCGAGAACCTGAAGGAGTCGCACCCCGACCTGAAGCTGGTGACCAAGGACGACTTCAACGCGGTCATCCGGGCCAAGGGCTCGACCGCGCGGCTCAGCCTCTTCTACCAGCCGCGCGAGGGCGACGTCCCCGGCGAGGGCCACGCCAGCCTGACCTTGGACGGCAAGACCGAGCTGGGCGCGATCTCCTACTTCCTCGCGGAACAGGAGGCCCTGGCCAAGGAGCTCGAGCAGCCCATCCATTTCCAGCAGGTCATCGAGGACGCCGCCGCCGAGGCGCTCGGCGAGGCGCGGATCAGCCTGCAGGCGACGGTGGTCTCCCGGCACGGCGACGACCTGATCGACCGCATCTCGGTCTGGTACGCGAACGCGGCCCGCTCCCTGCTCCGCCTCCACGGCCGGATCATCGTCCACCGCGACGTCTGAACGCGCAGGCGGGACTTGCGGCGCCCGCGGCCCGCGGCTAGACCCTGCCCATGCGCCGCCTCGCCCTGCTCTGCCTCCTCGCCAGCCTGACGCCCACCTTCGCCGCCGACGCGCCCGCCAAGGGCAAGGAGGCCCCGTTCGTCGCGCCCGCGACCAAGCTGCCGCCCGCGGTGAAACGCCTCGGCGACAAGGGCGCCAAGGAGGGCCTGGACTACCTGGTCTACCTTCCCGCCGGCTACGACCAGGACAAGGCGAAGCGCTGGCCGCTCGTCGTCTTCCTCCACGGGTCGGGGGAACGCGGCGCCGACGTCCAGGTCGTGCGCAAGACCGGGCTCACCCAGACGCTCGAGCAACGCGGCGCCACGCCCTACGTGATGATCGCCCCGCAGTGCCCGCTCGGCGGCGGCTGGAACACCGCGCTGCTCGACAAGCTGCTCGACGAGGTGCTCGCCGACTACCGCGTCGACAAGCAGCGCGTCGTGCTGACCGGCCTGAGCATGGGCGGCTACGGCACCTGGAAGTGGGGCGCCGAACGACCCGAGCGTTTCGCCGCGCTCATCCCCGTCTGCGGCGGCGGCAAGCCGGAGTCCGCCGCGAGCCTCAAGGGCATGCCGATCTGGGGCTTCCACGGCGACGCCGACAACGCCGTGAAACTGTCCGCCGGCCAGGCGATGATCGACGCCGCCAAGAAGGCCGGCGCCGACGCCAAGTTCACCATCTACCCCGGCGTCGGCCACAACAGCTGGGGCAAGGCCTACGCGGAACCCGAGCTCGAAGCCTGGATCCTGGGGAAGAAGAAGTAAGCTCCGCGCGGGCTGTTAGCGGATAGCGGTCAGCGGTTAGGACCGATGCGGGCCGTCCAGCAACAGGCACCTAGCTCCCTCCTGCCTTGACCTTACCGCCAACCGCCTACCGCCAACCTCTTCCACCCCTCATTTCCCTTCCCTTTTCCCCCGACAGGGGGTTAAAAAGACCCCTTCCCGCCCTCCCTTTCCGTCCCATGACCTCCGCCCAAGTCCGCCAGTCCTTCCTCGATTTCTTCAAGTCGAAGCAGCACTCGATCGTCCAGTCGTCGAGCCTGATGCCGGACTCCCCGAACCTGCTCTTCACCAACGCCGGGATGAACCAGTTCGTTCCGATCTTCCTCGGCCAGACGAAGTGCCCGTACACCCCCGGCCGCGCCGCCGACACCCAGAAGTGCATCCGCGCGGGCGGCAAGCACAACGACCTCGAGGACGTCGGCCTCGACACCTACCACCACACCTTCTTCGAGATGCTGGGCAACTGGTCCTTCGG
>JBEGOO010000167.1:0-9096 GCA_041182045.1 Verrucomicrobiota bacterium | reverse complement strand
CGCCACCGCCTTCGGGGTCGCGTCACCGTCGGCCAAGGTGTCGAACGGCGCCTCGAAGCGCCACTCCGGGCCGCCGGGGGCCACGCCGACGCGCGCGCGCGTCTCGCTGACCAAGGAGACGATCTCGTCCTCGGGGCCGCGGCGCACGGAGACCGCGCGGGCCTCGAAATCGGTGATCTCGAAGACCTTGTCCACGCGGTAGGCCTCGGGCTTGGTCTCGAGCGCGGCGACCATCGGCTCCGAGAGGGGGATGATGCGGCGGCGATCCTCGGTCAGGAGGAAGCCCTTGCGCGTGTTCGGCATGAGGCCGATCTTCGCCTCCGTCACCCCGCCGGCCTCGCCGGTCACCTTCAGCGTCCAGCGCGGCGTCGCGAGCCCGTAGGCCGCGAGGCCTTCGCCGTTGGCCTTCGCCTCCTCGACCGGGAAGCCCTTGTCCAGGCTGATGAAACGTAGTTCCTCCTGCAGGCGCTGGAGCGTCCAGATGTTGACCGGCCAGTCGAACGGGGCGGTGGCGCGCCAGACCGAATTCCGTTTCTCGAGCGTGAGCGTCCGGCCCTCGTCGCCGATCTCGATCTTGGCGCCGGCGACCGGGAAGACCAGGTCCGGCGTCACCGTCACGGGGCGATGGGCGTAGGTCGCCTGCCAGACCAGCGCGAAGGCGATCAGGTTGGCGGCGAGCAGGACAAGGGTGGTGCGGGAGATCCGCATGAGACCTCAACTTCTGCGGCGCCAGAAGGAAACCGCAAGCCCGACCGCTAGGACGAGCAAGGGAAGCAGCGCGAAGCGCAGGGCGAGCGACCAGAGGTCCTCGGCCGTCGCCTCGAGCCGGTAGAGGCCGCCGGCGCGGGCCGGCACGGCGACGGCGCGTTCGCGGTCCCCGAGCCACGCCGCGACCTGCGTCAGGAACGCCGCGTTGCCGCCGCGCTCCAGGCGGGCGTTCGCCGCGATTTCCGAGGTGCCCACCACCACGAGACGGCCGCCGCCGGTGGCGCCCTTGCGGATCCCCGTCGTCCGGACGGCCGCGACGGCCATCGTCACCGGACCCGGTTGGTCGCGGTCGGCGTCGAAGCGCGGCGGCCGCTGGGCGGGGTCGGATTCACCCCAGGCGAGCGCGGAGGAGCGGATCAGTTCGCGGACGTTCAGCGTGCTGTCCGGCGAGCTGCCGGGATCGAAGCGCACGGGCCGGATGCGCGCGGCGATCAGCGGCTGGGTCGTCAGCGGTTTGGTCAACGGGTGGCCCTCGTGGATGCTCCGCAGGGCGATGTCGCCCTTGGCCGTCAGGCAGGCGGGGTCGGGTTCCTGCAGCTCGGCCTCGGGCGAGAAGACCGCCCATTCCGCGAGCAGGTTGTCCAGCCCGTGACGGGGGCCCGGGTCGAGGAGCAGCAGGACGCGGCCGTTGCGCTCGCCGAGGTAGTTCCGGAGGCGCTCGTCCTCGCCCGGGGCGAACGGCGTGCGCGGGCCGGCGATGAGCACGAGCGCGGCGTCGCGCGGCACCTCGGCGGTCGTGGTCAGGTCGAGCGGGCGCACCTCGAAGTTGCGGGCGCGGAGCTGGCGGGAAAGCTGGGACAGCCCGCGCAGCGGGGTCGGGTCGTCGAGGCCGAGCTCGCCGTGGCCCTTGGTCACGTAGCAGACGGCGGCCTTCTCCTCGGTGATCTCGAGCAGCGCGGAGGTCACGGCCTCCTCGCCGCGGAAGACCTCGGTCTGGTCGGCCCCGCGCGGGAAGAGCTCGGCGTAGCCGAGGTACTTGGCGCGGTCGCCGCAGAGCAGGATGAGCGCGGTGCCCGCCTCGGGCGGGCCGTGCCGGGCCGCGATCGCGCTGAACAGCGTGGCGTTCACCGAGTCGCCGAGATCCTGCTTCACGAACCAGGCGCGGTCGCTCCGGAGCGCCGCGGATTCGTAGGTCTCGAGGAGGCGGGCCAGGCGGGCCCGGCGCGGGTCGGTCGTCTGCGCGGCGTTCGTCAGGAGCAGCGCGCGCACCCACTGGCGGCCGCCGTCCTTGGCGGAGCGGGCGAGGTTGCCCGCGGTGCGCAGCGTCTCCAGCGTCTCGGTCGACAGCGCGTGGCGGCGATCGGGGGTCAGGTCGGCGCGGAGGCGGAACTCCGGCAGCGAGGCGAGGAAGTTGGCCGTCAGCGCCAGCGTGATGGCCAGGAGCGCCTGCGTCAGGCGGTTCAGCCGGCGCACGGGGCGCACGGCGCCGAAATCGTCGCGGAGCGGCTCCATCGTCATTCCTGGCCCTCCACGGCGAGGACGGCGAGTCCCAGGCACAGCAGCATCCCGCTGGCGTAGAGCACGAGCGGCCGCGCGTCGAGCACGCCGCGGGTGAAGTCCGCCATGTGCGAGAAGGTGCGCAGGTGCGCGGCGGGTTCGCGCAGCCAGCCGAGCCATTCCCAGCTCTCGATCGGGAGCTTCTCGAGCGCGCCGCCGGCGGCGGTGAAGGCGAGCAGCCCGACGAACGTCAGGAGCGCCGCGAGCGCCGAGCTGCGCGTCAGGCAGCTGCAGAGGATGCCGAACGCGACGTGCAGCAGGCCGCTCACGGCGATGAACGCGAAGCCGCCCCAGAGCGTCACGGGGTCGCCCAGGCGCGCGTCCGCGCCGCCGGCGAGGCGCTGCGCGACGAGCAGCGGGAACGCCGTGAACCCGAGCCAGAAGGTCATCCAGGTCAGCCAGACCGCCGCGAACTTGGCCCAGACCACGGCGGCGGGGCTGGCCGGCGTCGTGAGCAGGGCCGCGAGCGTGCCCTGGCGGCGTTCCTCGGCGAAGCTGCGCATCGTGAGCAGCGGTAGCACGCAGAGCAGCGGCGCCCAGAAGAGCTGGAAGGTCGATTCCAGCGGCGTGCCTTCCTGCGGGACCTGGCTGGCGTCGAGCACCGCGAACCAATGCAGCGCGCCCATGAGCGCGAGGAAGAGCGCGGCCGACGCCCAGGTGCTCCAGGCGAGGAGGGCGGTGCGCAGTTCGTGCGCGAGCAGCGTGCGGAAGTGGCGCATGGTCACGGGCGGCGGAGGTCCGCCGGGGCGCGGCGGGTGGCGGCGAGGAAGATGTCCTCGAGGCCGATGCGTTCCTCGGCGATCTCGCGCAACGGCAGGCCCGCGGCGACGAGCGCGCCGGCCAGCGTCTCGCGGGCGGGCGACGCGGCGGGCAGGGCGACGCGGTAGCGGTGCCAGCCGTCGGTCGCGCCGAGCGCCTCGACCAGCGCGGCCGGTTCGGCGGCCAGGACGCCCGCGGTGACGGCGGCCAGGTCGGCGCGCGTGACGACGGTGAAGTTCGCGGTCGGGATGAGCTGCCGCCGCAGGTCCTCGGTGCGCCCCTGCGCGACCAGCCGCCCGCGGTTGATGATCACGACCTTGTCGCAGACCTGCTCGACCTCATGCAGGATGTGGCTGGAGATGAGCACGGCCATCTGGCCGCGCAACGAGCGGATGAGGTCGCGGATGCCGACGATCTGGTGCGGGTCGAGGCCGATGGTCGGCTCGTCGAGGATCACGACCTTGGGTTCGGCGAGGAGCGCGTCCGCGATGCCGACGCGCTGCCGGAAGCCCTTGGAGAGCTGGCCGATGAGCTGGCGCGCGGCGCGGCGCGCGAGGTCGCAGTCGTCCATCACCTTCGCCACGCGGGCCGCGACGCGGTCGGCGGGGACGTCCTTGAGGCGGGCGCGCAGGGTCAGGTATTCCTCGACCTTGAGGTCCTCCGGCAAGGGGTTGTTCTCCGGCATGTACGCCATGTGGCGCTTGGCGCCGGCGGGATCGAGGGCCACGGACACGCCCCAGATGGAGGCGCGACCCGAGGTCCCGGCCATGGTGCCCGCGAGGATGCGCATCGTGCTCGACTTGCCGGCGCCGTTGGGGCCGAGGAAGCCGACGACCTCGCCGGGGGCGACGGTGAAGGAGAGGTCCTCGACCGCCGTGAGGGAGCCGTAGCGCTTCGTCAGGCGTTCGGCCGCCACGGCGGCCTCCGGCAGCGGCGCGACGTCGGCCATGCGGCTTTACTTGCCCGCGGGCGCGGCCACCGGGTTCAGTAGGCCGGGTTCGGAGCGGATCAGGCTGTCCTTGTACTCGCGCCAGACATGGTCCTTGCGCAGGCGCTTGTCCATCTGGTTGAGCCACTTGGACGCGGCGGGCAGGTCGCCCTTCGTCACGGCGAGGTTGGCCAGCGTCAGCATCGCGTAACCGCGCCAGGTTTCGGTGGCGGTCTCGTCGTTGGCGAGGGTGGTCAGGGCGGCTTCGCCGGTGGCGTCGCCGCCGTCCACGCGGGCGAGGGCGGCTTCCAGGCGGGCGCGGGTCGCGAGCGTCCGGACGACCGGGGCTTCGCCGGCGAGTCCAGCGAGGCGGGCGGCCTCGTCGAAGGCCTTGGCGGCTTCGGCGAATTTGGCCGAAGCCTTCAGTTCATCGGCGACCTCGGCCATGGCGACGGCGGCGAGGGGCTCGCCGGCATGCTTGGCGGCGAAGGCCCGGCGGGCGGGTTCGTCGAGGCAGGCGTTGTAATCCTGATGGAGCGCCTCGCGGCGGCCGGCCTTCCAGACGAACTCGTACATCAGGAGGCCGAGGACGGCGACCACGGCCAGGGTCGTACCCCGGACGATCGCGGTCTTGTTGCGCTCCCAGAAGAGCCAGAGGCGGTCCTCGGTGTCGGCGTTCTTGAAATCATCGTCGACGACCACGAGGTTGCGGTCATCTCCGCCCGGGGGCTTCTTCTTGAGACTGTCGTCAGGCATGGGGGCTAAACCCTTGCGATGGGACGCTGGGTGTCAACCCCCGCCTCCCCCGTGCCTCCGGGCTTGTCCCCGCCCGCCGGAGGGTAACACTGACCGGATACATGAGCGCCCCCGCCGCCCTCCTTGCCGCCTTCCGGTCCGCCCAGTCCCAGGGTCGGCTTTCCGCCGCCGCCCTGACCAACGCCACCGGGTGGGTCCAGTCCGGCGCGCTCCCCGCGGCCGCCCTCGACAGCCTGGCCGACCTCGTGGCCCGCGAGGCCTGGGCCGAGCTGGAGGACCGTTTCTACAAGGGTATCGCCTTCGGGACGGGCGGGATGCGCGGCCGGACCGTCGGCCGGGTCTCCGCCGCCAATGAGCTGGACCCCGAGGGGCTGCCGATCCGGGCCGCCGTGGGCTCCGCCTGCCTCAACGATGTCAACGTGCTCCGCGCCGCGATGGGGCTCTGGCGCCACGTCTCCGCCGGCCACCCGTCGCCCCGGATCGTGATCGCCCACGACGTCCGGCATTTCTCGCGCCATTTCGCCGAGCTCGTGGCCTCCGTCTGGTCGCAGCTCGGCGGCGAGGCCTACCTCTTCGCCGGCGCCCGCTCGACCCCGCAGCTCAGCTTCACGGTCCGCCACCTGGGCGCCCAGGCCGGGGTCGTCATCACCGCCAGCCACAACCCCTCCCACGACAACGGTTTCAAGTGCTGCCTCGGTCACGGCGGCCAGGTCACCCCGCCCGACGACGTCGCCATCGTCACCGAAGTCGGCAAGCTCGGTCCGGCGGAGGTCGCCCCTTACCTCGAGAAGGACCTCTCCCGCGTCCTGACGGTCGGCGCGCCCGCGGAGGAAGCCTACCTGGCCCGCGTGGCCGGCCTCGTCCTCGATCCCGAGCTGATGGCGCGCCACGCGCCGAAGGTCGTCTACACGAATCTCCACGGCACCGGCGACGTCACCGTCGTCCCGGCCTTGCGCCGCCTTGGCCTGGACCCGCACCTCGTGCACGAGCAGCTCGAGCACGACGGCCGTTTCCCCACCGTCCCCTCGCCGAACCCCGAGAGCCCGGCCGCCTTCGCGCTCGCCCTCAAGCTCGCCGCCGAGGTCGGCGCCGACCTCGTGCTCGCGACGGACCCCGACTCCGACCGCGTCGGCGTGGCCTGCCCGCGCTCCGATGGCACCTATCGCCTCCTGACCGGCAACGAGGTCGCCGCCTTGCTGACCGAGTTCCGCATCGCCTCGCTGAAGGACGCCGCGCTGGTCCCCGCCGCCGGCTCGCCCCAGGCCGTGGTGCTCAAGTCCCTCGTCACGACGCCGCTCGTCGCCGCGATCTGCGCCCGCCACGGCGTGCGCTGCGTCGAGACGCTGGTCGGCTTCAAGTGGATCGCGCGCAAGCTCGAGCGCTGGTCGCGCCAGCTGGCCGAGGGCGCCGGCGCCGACGCGCCGCACCTGCCCCTGCGCCGCCGGGCCCCGCTGGCCCTCCGCCACGGCAGCCTCTTCCTGCTCGGCGCCGAGGAGAGCTACGGTTACTTGGCCGACGACGCGATCCGCGACAAGGACGCCAACGGCACCGTGGTGATGCTCTGCGAGTTCGCCGCGTTGCTGCGTTCGCGCGGCCGCACCTTGCTCGACGCGCTCGACGTGCTGCACCTGAGCCATGGCGCCTACCATGAGGATCTGCTGAACCTCGCCTTCGAGGGCGCCGAGGGCGCCGCCGCCATCCGCCGCATCGTCGCCTCCTGGCGCGCCCAGCCGCCGCGCGAGATCGACGGCGCCAAGGTGCTGCGCGTGACGGACTACGAGCAGGACGAGGTCCGCGACGCCGAGGGCGAGCGCGTGCCGCCGGAGGAGTTCATCCTCGCCGAGCTCGCCGATGGCCGCCGCGTGGCGGTCCGCGCCTCGGGCACGGAGCCGAAGGCGAAGTTCTATGGGTTCGCGCGCGCCGCGGTGGCCGACGCCGATGACCTGCCCGCCGCCCGCGAACGGGCCCGCGCCGCTGCGCTGTCCCTGCGCGCCTGGCTCGAGGCCGACGCCCACCGCCGCGCCCGCTGACCCTCATGCGCCGCCTGCTGCTGCTGCCCCTCCTCGCGCTCGCCGGTTGCGCCATCCCCGCGAACGACCCGTCGTTCCGCGCCGAGAAATCGCCCGCCGCCGCGGCGCTCGCCGGCGAGGCCCCGGCCGAGGGCACGTTGGAGGAACGGATCCGCGCGACCAACGAACGGAACAACCGGCGGTTGCGCGACGGCGACTGGCGCGCGGTGAAGCCCGCCGTCGGACCGGCGCCCTGAGCCCTACCGGGCCGGGGGCTTCGGCGGCAGCTTGAGCCCCATCTGCGCGTCGAGGTAGGTCGCCAGCTGCTCGACGAACGCCGCGGCGAAGCGTCGACGGCTCGCGTCGGTGTCGCGGACGCCCTTGGCATTGGTCTCGATCTGCAGCCCGGCGAACCCGGTGCCTTCGGCGGTGTGGACGCGCGAGTTGTAGCCGCCGTTGAAGTACGGCTCGCCGGGGATGGGCTTGTCCGGGCTCGGCGTCGCGGGGAAGCCGGCTTTCTCCATCAGGCCGCCCAAGCCCTGCGGCCCGTGCAGCAACGCGGGATAGGCGGCCGGGTTCCTGAGCGCGAAGAGCCGCAGCGTGCCCTTGCCGACGAACTCCGGCTTGCCGAGCTCGGCGTCCGTCAAGGCGAGATCCTCGCGGTTGTGGGCGTAGCCCAGCTCCAGGCGGGCGTCCGCATGCCCGTGCCCGTGCAGGTCGACGTAGAAGCCCTTGCCGTGCCCGGCCACGACCGCCTGCTGGGCCGTCCGGATGAAGCCTTGGAAATCCCGCCACGTCTGCTCGGCGAGGGGATGGCCTTCGGCCGCCTCGACGATCTCCCGGTTGCAGTCGACCTTGCGGCGCGCGACGCGGCAGATGATCACGTGCGGGTGCTGTCCGGTCCGCGCGACGAACGCGTCGTCGATGGCGCGCGCGAGCTCCTGCGTGTTGGTGTCGAAGGCGAAGGTGCCTTTCTTCCGGTCGGGCAGCTCCTCGGGTTTCTCCCTGCCGCCGTGCGGCGCGGAGAGCACGACCGGCAGGCTGCCCGCGAGGTATTCCACGTATTGGTTGCGTCCGAAATAGGTCCGGCCGGGCTCCGGCGTCTCGGCCGCGCCGAGGACGGCGGAGGCCGCCAGCAGGCAGGCGCGGAGGAAACGGGGCATGCCGTATCCAACCGGTCCTGACGGCGGGGTCAAGCGACCGATGTCAGGCGACCGCGCCGCCCGCGACGAAGGCCGCGACGGCGCGGTCCTCGGGCACGTCGTCGGCCGTCGCCGCGGCGCCGACGCCTTGGAGCAGCACGAAGCGCAGCTTGCCCGCGCGGACCTTCTTGTCGCGTCTCATCGCCGCGAGCATCGGGGCCAGCGGCAACGGCGCGCGGAGGCGTTCGGGCAGGCCGTGGGCGCGGACCGTCGCGGCGACCGCCGCGGCTTCCGCCGCGGTGCAGCGGCCGAGGTCGGCCGACAGGCGCGCGGCCATGACGAGCCCGATGGCGACGGCTTCGCCGTGCAGGTAGGTGCCGTAGCCGGCGACCGCCTCGATGGCGTGGCCGAACGTGTGGCCCAGGTTGAGCAGCGCGCGGCCGCCCGTCGCGCTGGTCTCGCGTTCATCGCCGGCGACGACCGCGGCCTTGATCTCGACGCAGCGGCGGATCACGGCCGGCAGCAACGCGTGGTCCCAGGCGAGCGGCGCGTTCGCCTGCAGGCGGCGGAAGAGATCGGCGTCGGCCAGCAGGCCGTGCTTGATCACCTCGGCCATGCCGGCGGCGAACTCGCGCGGCGGCAGCGTCGCCAGCAGGTCGGTGTCGGCGAAGACGGCCGCGGGCTGATGGAAGGCGCCGACGAGGTTCTTGCCGGCGGCGAGGTTGATGCCGGTCTTGCCGCCGACGGAGCTGTCGACCATCGCGAGCAGGGTGGTGGGCAGCTGGTAGAAATCCACGCCGCGCTGGTAGGAGGCCGCCGCGAAGCCCGCGAGGTCGCCGATGACGCCGCCGCCGAGCGCGAAGACCGCGCCGTCGCGGGCGATGCCCTGCGCCGCGAGGAAGTCCCAGGCGCGCGCGAGCTCGCCGGCGGACTTGGCGGTCTCGCCATCGGCGGTCGTGACGAGCACGGGCATGCGCTTCGCCAGCTCGGCGACGAACGCGGGCTGGGCGGCCGCGACGCCGGGCGCGGTGAGGGCGGCGCACTTCTGGCCGGCGGCGAGCCGGCGGTCGGCGACGGCCAAGGCTTCGTGGCGCAGTCCGGCGCCGATCCTCACGGGGTAGGAGCGGGCGCCTAGTTCAACCTGCACGGTCTCGGCCGACATGGGGGCACCGTGGCGGACGAACGCGGGGGTGGCAAGCCAACCTAGCCGCCGAGGCCGGTGACCGAGCGGGCGTAG
>JBEGOO010000166.1:0-6997 GCA_041182045.1 Verrucomicrobiota bacterium | reverse complement strand
ACGTCGGGCTTGGCCTTCTTGGCGGCGGCCTTGGCGCGCTTGATCTTCTCGAACTTGTAGATGGCGGTCGACTTGCCGTAGTTGGACCCGCCGATGCGTTCGGCGAAGAGCTGCTGGATGTAGGACTCGGACATGGTGGTGTGGCCTTGAAAAAGCGGGGGAAACGACGGATGGCAAGCGGACTCCGCCCCGGGGCTTGCCCCGTCCCGCCGCCCCCTCCACCCTGGGCCATGGAAACGAACGACCGGCCCGGGGAAGAACGCCTGGATGGCCATGGCAGCCTCGCGATGTTCCTCGCGCTGGCCTCGCTCACCCTGCTCATCGGCGGGCTGGGCGCGCTGGCGACCGCCCGCGGCGTCGCGGAGTGGTACCCCACCCTCGCGAAGCCATCCTTCAACCCGCCCAACGGGGTCTTCGGGCCGGTCTGGACGACGCTGTACCTGTTGATGGCCTATTCGATGTGGCTGGTCTGGGAGGCCCGGAGCGACCTCCGCGCGGTCACCAAGCTCACCTTCGGCGGGATGCTCGTCGCCAACGCGCTCTGGTCGCTCCTCTTCTTCGGCCTGCAGCGCCCCGGCCTCGCGCTGGTGGACCTGGTCCTCTACTTCGTCCTGCTCGGGCTCTGGTACCGCCAGCTGCGCGCGCAGGATCGCCTCGCGGCCTGGTTGCAGCTGCCGCACCTCGCGTGGGTCGCCTTCGCCGGCGCGCTCAACGCGGGGATCTGGTGGCTGAATCAATGAAAAGGCCCCGGAGACCGGGGCCTTCGTCGGGAGCCTGCGCGGACGCCTAGGCGTCGAGCTTGGTCCAGCGCGCGTTCGCCTTCGAGGACTTCACCGCCGCGGCCACGAAGGCCATGCCGGTGACGCCGTCGTCGATCGTCGGGAAGTCGTAGCCGCCCTTCGGGGCCTTGCGGCCGGCCAGGCGGTCGCGGACGGCCTCGGTGACGGAGCGGTAGATGTTCGCGAAAGCCTCGATGAAGGCTTCCGGATGCCCGAAGGGCGTGCGCGTGTACTTCTTCGCCTCGGGTCCGTTGTAGGAGTTGCCGCGGCGCCAGACCTGGCGGGGAGCCTCCGCGAACTTCACGGTGAGCTCGTTCGGGTGCTCCTGGTGCCACTCGAGCGAGGCGAGGGTGCCGTACACGCGGATGTTGAGGTTGTTCTCGTCGCCCGTGGAGATCTGCGAGGAATGCAGGATACCCTTCGCGCCGCCCTTGTAGCGGAGCAGCATGTTGGCGTCGTCGTCCAGCGGACGGCCCGGGATGTACGTGCTGAGGTCGGCGGCGACCTCGGCGAGCTCGAGGCCGGTGATGTACTGGGCGAGGTTCTCGGCATGGGTGCCGATGTCGCCGACGCAGTTGGACAGACCCGAGAGGGTCGGGTCCATGCGCCAGTTCGAGATCTTGGTGTCCTGCTTGGACTTCAGCGCGGTGATGGCATAACCCTGCGGGTACTCGACGACGACCTTGTTGATCTTGCCGAGCTTGCCGGCGCGGACCATGGCGCGGGCTTCCTTGACCATCGGGTAGCCGGTGTAGTTGTGCGTGAGCGCGAAGATCAGCCCGCTCTTCTTCGCGAGCCCGCGGAGCTGCTTGGCCTCGGCGAGCGAGTAGGCGAGCGGCTTCTCGCAGACGACGTGGATGCCGGCCTCGAGGAAGGCCTTGGCCACGGGGTAGTGCATGTCGTTGCGCGCGACGATGGAGACGAAGTCGATGCGGTCGGGGCGCTTGGCCTCGGCCTTCGCCATCTCCTGGTAGGACGCGTAGACGCGGGCCGGGTCGAGGAAGAGGTCCTCGCCGGACAGGCGGGACTTCGCGGGATCCGACGAGAACGCGCCGGCGACGAGTTCGATCTGGCCGTCGAGGGCCGCGGCCATGCGGTGCACGCCGCCGATGAAGGCGCCGCGGCCGCCGCCGACCATGCCCATGCGGAGCTTGCGATTGAGGGAAGCCATGATGCTTAGATGGAGACGGGTTTGCCGGTCTTGGCCGAGGTGTAGATGGCGTCAATGACCTGCATGAGGCGCAGGGCCTGCTCGGGGGTGTTGAGCGGGGCGGCCTTGCCTTCGATCGCCTCGATGAAGTTGGCGGCGCTGGCGATGCGGCCCATGTCCTCGCAGACCGGGGTGACGATGGCGCGGTTCACGCTGTGGCCGTTCTCCTGCACGTAAAGCTCACAGGTGTCGATCGCGGTGTTGTCGAGGCCGTCGACGCCGAAGAGGCGCTCGACCTTGCCGCCGGCCTTCGTGCCCTGGAAGACGACGGAGACCTCCTCGCGCTTGACCATCTCCGCCCAGGAGACCTGGAGCGTGAGGACCTGGCCGGTCTTGAACATCACGAAGCCGTGGGCCGCGTTCTCGACGTCGGTGACGCCGCCGACGCGGTCCGGGATGCCCCACGGGCCCTTGAAGGATTTATCCTCGATGAAATCGTCGAAGGTCTGGCCGAGGACGTGCGCCGGCTCGGGGTAACCCATGAAGTACATGGCGAGGTCGACCATGTGCAGCAGGTCGATGAGCGGGCCGCCGCCGGAGAGCTCCTTGGTGGTGAACCAGCCGCCGAAACCGGGGATGCCGGTGCGGCGGATCCACTTCGCCTGGGCGGAGTTGATCTTCCCGACCTGGCCCGCGGCGACGTACTTCATCATGGCCTGGGATTCGGGGCGCGCGCGGTTGTTGAAGTTGAACATCACCTGCTTGCCCGCCTTCTGGGCGGCGGCGATGATGCCGTGCACCTCGGCGGCGCTGAGCGCCGGGGGCTTCTCGCAGAAGACGTGCTTGCCGGCGGCGAGGCACTGGATGGCGAGGGAAGCGTGGAACTTGTTCGGGACGATGATGCTGATGGCGTCGAGCTCCTTGCACTCGGCGAGCATCGCGTCGACCGACTCGTAGGCGTGCTTCGCGCCCCACTTGTCGGCGGCCTTGCGGGCCGAACCCGGGGCCGCGTCCGCGATCGCGACGATCTCGGCGCCGGCCTGCTTGAAGCCGGCGGCGTGGTACTGGAGCATGCCGCCCGCCCCGATGATGCCTACTTTGATTGCCATGTCGGTGTGTGTTGAGTGAGGGGGAGCTTACTTCTTGGCCTTCTGCTTGGCCTTGTCGAAGGCGGCGTCGAACGCGACCTTGTTGGTCGGGAAGGCCAGCTTCTTGACGAAGGCGCAGGATTCGGTCGCGCCATGGAAACGGTCCATGCGACCGTCCTCCCACTCGACGGAGAGCGGGCCGGCGTAGCCGACGTCGTTGAGGGCGACGATGACGTCCTCGAAGCGGATGTCGCCGCGGCCGACGGAGCGGAAGTCCCAGGCGCGGCGGGCGTCGCAGAAATCGGTGTGGCCGCCGAAGACGCCGACGGTGCCGTCGCCATGACCCCACCAGACGTCCTTCATGTGGGCGTGGTGGATCTGCTTGCCGAACGTGCGGATGAACTTCACGTAGTCGACGCCCTGGTAGCCGAGATGGCTGGGGTCGTAGTTGAAGCCGAAGCGCTTGTGGTGGCCGACGGCCTCGAGGGCGCGCTGCGCGGAGGCGATGTCGAAGGCGATCTCGGTCGGGTGGACCTCGAGGGCGAAGTAGACGTTGTGCTTCTCGAAGGCCTCCAGGATGGGCTTCCAGCGCTTGGCGAAATCATCATAACCCTTCTGCAGGAAGGCCTGGTTGGTGGGCGGGAAGGCGTAGAGGGCGTGCCAGATCGAGGAGCCGGTGAAGCCGTTCACGACGACCTTGCCGGAGCCCTTCGGCTTCTTGGACATGTAGGACTTGCCGGCGTCGAAGAACTTGCGGGCGGCCTCGGCGGTGAGGGCCATCTCCTTGGCGGCGCGCTGGCGCACGCCTTCCGGCTTGCCGTCGCCCCAGACGTGGCCGGGCAGGATGGACTTGTGGCGCTCGTCGATGTTGTCGCAGGTGGCCTGGCCGACGAGGTGGGCGGAGATCGCCCAGCAACCGAGGTCATGGAGCTCGAGCTGCGCCCAGAGGGACTCGACGTAGCCCTTCTCCTTCACCGCGCGGGTGACGTCGAAGTGGTCGCCCCAGCAGGCGAGCTCGACGCCTTCGTAACCCATGGCTTTCACCTTGGGCAGGAGTTCGGCGATCGGGAGGTCGGCCCACTGGCCGGTGAAGAGGGTGACGGGACGCTGGGACATGGTGGTGCGGGGGTGAGCCGACAATGTCAGCCCATCACCCGCCTTTGTTCAAGCGGGCAATGAGGGGAAGCGGTCGAAACCCGCGCCTCAGGCCAAGGCCCGGGCGAGTTCCGCCTCGAGGGCGTCGTAGGCCGCCCGGAGGGCCGGGTTCGGCTGGACGACACCCGGGGCCGGGGCGCAGAAAACAGGCTCCAGATCGGCCATCTTGGCCCCGCAGGCCCCCTCGGCGGCGCGGAGCGCGGCACCCAAGGCGGCGGAGTCCGAGACGGCCAGACGAAGGACCGGGGCGCCGAAGACATCGGCGAAGATCTTGGCGACGGAGGGATTCTCGGAGGCGCCACCGGTGAGCAGCAGCTGCGTGGTCGGCGTGCCGACCCAGCGGCTGTGCAGGCGGAGGCTGAGCTCCTGGCCTTCGACGGCGGCGCGGGGCAGCGAGGCCTTCGAGGCGGGCGCGCCGAGGGCGATGCGGCCGGCGGGACGGCGGGGCGTGATCTCGGGCTCTTCCATCGGCAGCACGGCCGAGACGGCGGCAGGCGAAGCGTCGACGGCGGCGGAGAAAGCCGGCCAGTCGGCGTGACCGCATTCGCGGCGGATGGCCTCGCGGGCGAGCGAGCCGTTGCGGACGCAGACGAGGCTCATGCTGCCGCCGAGCGGGTTGCCGAAAGCGTGGCCAAGGCCGGCGGCGTCGGTGCGGATGCCTTCGATCGCGGCGAAGAGCGTGTCGCTCGTGCCGAGGCTGATGACGACCTTGCCGGGCTTCGAGGCGCCCATGCCGACGAGGCTGGAGGGATTGTCGCCGGTGCCGATGACGACCTGGCACTTCGGCGAGAAGCCGTGGCGGGCGACGAAGTAGGCGGAGATGCCGCCGGCCACGGTCGAGCCGGGGCGGACGGGCGGAAGCTTCGCGGCGAGATCAGGAGCGGTCGCGGCGAGCGCGGCGGGAGCCCAGTCTCCCTTGCGGATGTCCATCAGGTTCATGCCGGCGCCATCACCGGTGTCGATCGCGGCGTCCTGGCCGGCGAGCACCGAGGCGAAGAAGGAGGAGACCAGATGGACGCGCTTGGTCCGGGCCCAGGCGGAAGGGTCGAGCTTGGCGAAGCGACGGATCTGCGGGCCGGTGAAACGCATCGTGGCCACGGAACCCGTGAGGTCGCAGACAGCCTGGTTCCCGCCGAGCGCGGCGGCGATCTCGGCGCATTCGGCCGAGGTCGAGGCATCCATCCAGATCGGCGAAGAGCGACGGGAGAGAACCGGCGAGAGCTTGGCGGAGAGCGAGGTCGCGCGGTCGCCGTCGGCGAGGGCGGCCTCGTAACCGGCGGCGAGGTAGACGCTGCCGTGCTGCTGGCCGGACACGGAGACCGCGTCGACCCGGGAGAGGTCGGTCAGCCGGGCGAGGCGGTCGAGCGCGAGCTCGAGGCCGTCGAGCCAGAGGAGCGGATCGGCGTGCACCTCGCCGCCCTGCCCGCCGCGGAGGAATCCTTCCGGATGCCCGCGGTCGGGGAAGTCGGCGCCGAACGCCGCGCGGGCGCGGGCGACCGTCGTGCCTTTCGCCGTATCCAGCACGAGCGCCGTCGCGCTCTGCGTGGACAGGTCCAGACCCAGCACGATCGCCATGGCCTCAGCGGATGTACTCGTTGATCAGGTTCTCGAGCAGCTCCTGGCGGCCGGACGCGAGCGTCGGCGACGGGATGCCCTGGGCGTACGCGTCGAGCTGGGCGAGGGTGACCTTGCCGGACTCGATCTTCTTGCCGATGCCCTTGTCCCACGAGGCGTAGCGGTTGGCGACGAACTTGTCCATCTTGCCGTCCTTGACGATCGCGTGGGCGATCTTGAGGCCGCGGGCGAAGGCGTCCATGCCGCCGATGTGGGCGTGGAAGAGGTCGACCGGCTCGTGCGACTCGCGGCGACGCTTGGCGTCGAAGTTGAGACCGCCCGTGGTGAAGCCGCCCATCTTCAGCACGCGCAGCATGATGTTGGTCGTGAGGTAGAGGTCGGTCGGGAACTGGTCGGTATCCCAGCCGAGGAGCGTGTCGCCGCGGTTGGCGTCGATCGAACCCAGCGCGTCGGCGCCGATGGCCACCTCGAGCTCATGCTCCATGGTGTGGCCCGCGAGCGTCGCGTGGTTGGTCTCGATGTTCAGCTTGAAGTGCTTGAGCAGGCCGTATTCGCGGAGGAAGTTGAGGCAGGCCGCGGAGTCGGAGTCGTACTGGTGGGTCGAGGGTTCGCGGGGCTTGGGCTCGATGTAGAACTGGCCCTTGAAGCCGATCTTCCGCGCGTGGTCGACGGCGAGGTGCAGGAGCGCGGCGAGGTGGTCGAGCTCGCGCTTCATGTCGGTGTTCAGCAGCGTGGCGTAGCCTTCGCGGCCGCCCCAGAAGACGTAGCCTTCGCCGCCGAGGGCCTTGGTGGCCTCGAGGGCGTGGCGGACCTGGCTGGCGCCGTAGGCGAAGACGTCGGCGTTGGGCGAGGTGCCCGCGCCCTGCGCGTAGCGCGGGTGGGAGAAGAGGCAGGCGGTGCCCCAGAGGAGCTTCTTGCCGGTGGCCTTCTGGAAGTCCTTCAGCTCCTTCGTCACACGGGCGAGGTTCGCGTGCGTCTCGGCGAGGGTCTTGCCTTCCGGCGCGATGTCGCGGTCATGGAAGCAGTAGAAGTCGATCTGGGCCTTCTCGAGGAACTCGAAGAAGACCGGCACGCGGCGCAGCGCGTTGTCGAGGGAGTCCGAGCCGTCGTCCCAAGGCATGAGGGCGGTGCCGGCGCCAAACGGGTCGGAGAGGCTGTTGCGCATCACGTGCCAGTAGGCCGCGGCGAAGCGCATGTGGTCCTTCATCTTCTTCCCGCCGATCTTCTCGTCCGGGTTGTAGTGCTTGAAG
>JBEGOO010000165.1:0-12062 GCA_041182045.1 Verrucomicrobiota bacterium | reverse complement strand
TCGGTGAAGGCGACCAGGTCGGGATCCAGGAACGGCACGCGGACCTCGACGCCCTGGCTCATGGCCATCTTGTCGGTGTAGTTGAGGTTGTGGTCCGCGAGGAAGAAGCTCCGGTCGAGATGGAGCATCTGGTTCAGGCGGCTGACGCCGGGCGGCAGCGCGGCGAGGGAATCGAGCAAGGTGTCGACTGTCCGGAAACGACCGAGCTCCGCGCGGAAGCCGGGCGCCAGCGCCGGCGCGAGCTCTCCCTCGTCCATCCAAAGGAAATAGCTCGCGAGCCGTTCGGCCGGCGGGGCGCCGGCGTAGCGGAACAGTTTGGCGAGCCGGCGACCAAGCGGGTGGTCGCGGGGCAACTGGGCCGTGAGATCGGCCAGGCCTTCGCGGGCGGGGCGAGGGAGCCAGCCCCAGCAACGCTCGGTCGCAAGGGCGCGGTGGCGGCGATAACCCGAGAAGATGTCGTCGCCGCCCGCGCCGGACAGCAGGACCTTCACGCCGCGCCGACGCGCCTCGGCGCAGATCGCCTGCGCCGCGAACGCGGCGGGGTCGGGCGTCGGTTCGTCCAAGGCCCAGACCAGGTCGTCGAGGTCGTCGAGACGGGCCGCGTCCATCGCGGCCACGTGCAACGGCGTCCCGAGCCGCGCGCTGACGAGCCGGGCGAACGGGAGGTCGTCGCCGAAGCCTTCGTCGGGCAGGCCCGCCGCGCCGATCGCCTCCAGCGTGAAGCACGGGTAATCCGCCCCGGACCGTCGCCCCGTCGTCGCGAAATGGGCGACCGTCGTGGAATCGACCCCGCCGGACAAGAACCCGCCGACCGGGACGTCGGCCACGAGCTGTCGCCGGACCGCCTGGCCGACGTAATGCCGACACGCGTCGATGGCCGTGGCGCGGGAGAAGTCCTGGACTTCCTCGGCATAGGGCGTCGGGCCGAACGAGCCGATGAGCGGGGCGGTCCCCTCTTCGGCGCACTCGAGGAAACCACCCGGTGGCAACTTGCGGATCCCGCGGGCCGGGGTGCGTTCGCCGGGCGCGTAGAGCAAGGTCAGGTACGAGGCGATGGCCCGGGCATCCGGCGCGAGGTCGATACCCGGCACGGCGAGCAAGGCCTTGAGCTCGGAGGCGAAAGCCACGCCTTGGTCCGTCTTCGTCCAGTAAAGCGGCTTCACGCCGGCGGCGTCGCGCGCGAGCAGCAGCCGCCGTTCCGCCACGAACCAGGCGCCGAGGGCGAAGATGCCGTTCAACCACGGCAGGCAGCGGCGCCCGTGCCGCGCGAGCAGTTCCACCAGCACCTCCGTGTCGCTCGTCCCGCGGAAAACGACCCCGTCCCGCTCCAGCCGCTGACGGAGCTCGCGGTGGTTGTAGATCTCACCGTTGAAGACGAGCACCACCCGGCCCTGCGCATCGGCCATCGGCTGATGGCCCGCGGGGGAAAGGTCGAGGATGGAGAGGCGGACGTGCGCCAACCCGGCGCGACCCTGCGACCAGACGCCCTGGTCATCGGGCCCGCGGTGCGCCTGCGCGGCGTTCATCCGCGGCAGCAGCCCGGGCGCGAAGCCCCCGACGTATCCGGCGATGCCGCACATCTCAGCGCGCGCGGAGGCCCTCCTCGTAGATCCGCAGGTAGCGCCGGGCGAGCCGGTCCCAATCGTGCTCCGCGCGGAGATAACGGCGGCCCGCGGCGCCGAGAGCGCGCGCCGCGGCCGGGTCGGCGAGCAACGGGGCCAGCGCGGCGGCGAGGGCCGCCGGGCCCTGCGCGCACTCGCGCAACGCGCCCTGGGCGGCCGCGGCGTGCATGTAGCATCCTTGCGTCGCGACGACGGGCAGACCTTGGGCCATCGCCTCGAGGATCGCCAAGGCCATGCCCTCCGACACGGACGCGTGCACGAAGCAATCGGCGGCGGCGAAGGCCGCGGGCTTGGCGGCCTCGTCGAGGAACCCGACCCACCGGACCCGCGCGGCCAAACCGGTGCGGGTCACCAGCGCCTCCAGGCCGCGCCGGTACAAGGCGTCGGCCTGGCCCGCCAGCACGAGATGTAGGTCCGGGTCGAGCGGCGCGAGCCGGGCGAAGGCCTCGATGATATCCTCGAGTCGCTTCTTCGGATTGATCCGCCCGACGAAGAGCAGGATTTTCGCCCTGTCCGGCAGGCCATGCGCGCGGCGGAAGGTAGCGGCGCGCCGCGCCGACTCCGCAGGCGGAAGCTCGGCGGATTCGGCGGCGGCGACCCCGTTCGGGACGACGGCGATCGGGGCGGTGATGCCTAGGGAACGCAACTGCGCTTCCTCGTTCACGGTCAAGGCGAAGACCCCGGCGGAGCGGTTGAGGTTCAGGCGGCTGGCGAGGCGGATGTAGAGGCGCTTCTTCACCGCGCCCCAGGACCAACCTTGGAAAAGCGAGGGATCCAGGGCGCCGTGCGGGTGGTAATAAGCCGGGAAACCGCGGGCCGCCGCGGCCTCGCCGACCTGCAGGTTGAGGGGATGGAACGAATTGTGCGCGTGCAGCACCCGACCGGGCGGCAACGCGCGCAGGTGGGCCTCGAGCCGGTCGGACTTCACCAGACCGAGCGCGGCATCGGGCATGAAGTAGCGCAGCGTCAACCCCCCGTGGTCCTCGGTCCCGCCCGCGCGGACCGCGTTGACCGTCCAGACCTCGACGTCGGCGCCCGCGCGACGCTGGGCGCTCGCGAGCTCGAAGACCATCTTCTGGACGCCGCCGGCGTAAGCCCCGGGGACGCAGTCGTAGACGACATGGACGATGGACTTCATGGGCGGGGTGGCCGTCCGGGCGGCGGACCGGGGGGAGGGGCGAGCGCGAAATCCTCCTGGGCCCGGGGATCCGCGGGAGGTGGATCGAGCACGCGACGCGAGAACCCCGGGAGCGCATGGAGGATCCACGCGAAGAGCATCGGCATGTTATGCACGACCGTGAAGACGAAGATCGAGAGCAGGCCGTCGCGGAACAACTGGATGTAGGCCATCGAGAAGACCGTGTACAGGTAGCCGTCGAAACGATGCAAAGGACCCGAGGTCGCCCGGAGGCACCAGGCCGTGAGGAAATAGCCCAGCAGGAACGGGATGAGCACGACCCCGGCGTGCCGGAAATTCAGGTACGATTCGCCGATGTACGTGATGATGCGCCCCTCCCGGTCATACTGGCGGCGCGCGGTCGAGATCTCGATGGTGTGGTCGCCGAGACCGGGCTTGTCCGGCCAGAGCGTGCGCGGGACCGGCAACGTCAGGATCGCGAGGTACGTCGACCCCAGGAAGACCTTGCCATGGTCGTCGGCCATGGTCAGGGCGCCCGCGTACTGGTCGAGGAACTGCTCGTTCGTGCTCGTCTGCTCGAGCCCGCGCGTCGAGCGGAAGGAATCCCCCACCAGCTGGACCGCCTCGTTGAAATCGCCGGACTGCACGGCGTAGCCGATGCCCTTGAGCCGAGGCAGGATCAGGAAAACCAGAAGCGCCAGCAGGACGATCAACGGCCCCGGCCAACGTCGGCGGCGCGCTTGGAGGTGGTAGGCGGCGAAGAACAGCAGCGGCAACACCAACATGAACCGGTGGTACCCTTGGACCGCCACGAGCGACAGGTAGAGTCCGGTCGGCAGCACGAGGTACCAGCGGAATCCTTGGAGGTAGATGAGCAGGCCGAGGCACCCGATCGGCCACATCGCCATCACCTGGAGGTAGTTCGTCCCGGCGAGGAAGTTCTCGGTCGTCCCGCCCGTCTTCATGACCAGGAACACGTAGAAGCCCGCGGGGAGGCAGACGGCCGCGATACCGAGGACGATGGGGCGGCTGAGCAGGCGGCGCGACACCGGCTCGTGCGCGCGCCGCTCGAAGACGCGGTGGGCGAGGTAGGCCGCGACGACGAACGCGACCAAGGCGACGTCCGCGAAGATCAGCGCGCGCTGGAACTCCTCCGCGCGGATGACGTCGAACGCGGTGTTCTCGGCGTACATCGGCAGGGCCCCGTCGAACAGCTGCCAGGCGCGCCAGCTGAAGCTGTAGGCGTGGAACAGCAGGTAGGCCGTGACCGGGTGCCAGAAAGAGAGACGTCGGGCCATCGCGAGGACCGAGACTCCCAGGAGGAAGAGGTCGAGCAGCAGCCAGGGCAGCAGGGAACTCATGGTTGGCGGGCTTTCTTCAGGCGTTCGCCGGCGACGGCGGGGACGAACCGGACCTTGGTCGGGACCTTATGGCGGGCGAGCCGTTCGCGGCACGCGACGCGCGACGCGGCGCGGACCGCCTCCGGGTCGGCGCCCGCGGCGAGCACGACGTCGGCCACGACCGTCTGGCCGGTCAGGGCGCTGGGTTCGCCGAGGACGCGGCAATCGAGGATCCCGGGGACGGTCAGCAGCACCGCCTCGACCTCCACCGGCATGAGCTTCTCGCCGCCGACGTTGATGAGCTCGCCGACGCGCCCGAGGATCCGGATCGCGCCGTCGGGCCGGGTCTCGACGCGGTCGCCGGTCCGGAACCAGCCATCGGCGGTGAAGCGCTCGTTGCCGGCGTTGAGGTAGCCGGCGACCTGGGTGCGGCTGCGCAGCCAGAGCTCATCGCCCTCGACCTTCCATTCGAGGCCGGGATCGTCGAAGCGCAGGAAGGTCGACCCGGGGTCGGGGCTCGCGGTGCGGAAGATGCCGGTCTCGCTCGTGCCGAACGTCTGGATGAGACGGACGCGCGGGAACGCCGCGCGCAACCGGCCGAGGAGGCTTTCGGGCATCGGCTCCGTCCCGTAGGTGATGACGCGCAACGAGGCGAGCTCCGCGGCGGGCACGCCGGCCGCGAGCAGCAGGTTGAGGAAGGTCGGCGAGGCCGGCAGGACGGCCACCTGATGGCGGGCGATCGCCGCCGCGACGGCGGCGGGCGAAAGGTCGGCCGGCACCACGACGAGCGCGCCGGCGGCCAAGGCGCCGAGCAAGGTGTTGAGGCCGCCGATGTGGTCGAAACCGAGGAGCGCGAGGACCGGCAAACCGCTGGGGTGACGCTCCCGGTAGGTCGCGAGCAAGTTGGTGAGATCCTGCACCATCGCCTTCGGGCGGCCGCTGGTGCCGCTGGAGAACAACACCAGACCGGCGGCGCGACGCTCCGCCAAGGCCTGCATCAACGGATGCTCCATGGGCTCGGCGACCCGGGGGAGCAGACGGGCTTCACCGCCGTCGACGGCGACGACCCAGCGCGCGCCGACCTCGGCGAGGCGGGCGGGGTGTTCGGCGAGGTTGCCCGCCAGCGGGACGACCACATGGCCGGCCTCGGCGAGCGCGAGCAACCAGGCGGTGGCCGCGGGCCCATGACCGCCGACGATCGCGAAGCAGGCGGGACGCGCGAGACCCAGCGCGGCGAGAGCGCCGCGGGCGGCGGCGACCTGCGCGGCGAGCTCGGCGTAGGTGACGACGCCCCAGGCGCCCGCGAGGGCCGGTCTCGTCCCGAAGGACGCGCAACGACTGGAGAGCCAGGGATCCAAATCAGGGGAACTCGGCGAGGTAATGGACGGAGCCGCCGACCAACGCCGGATCGAGGGCTTGTCGGAACAGGAAGTCCGCCGCCTCCGCGAGGGTGGTCCCGGCGGGACGGCCGATGTCCCGGTTGAGCCGTTCGAGCTGGGCTGCGCCGACCGCGCGGGTGAGACGGGTGTCGACCGGGCCCAAGCCGACGGCGGCGACGACGATCCCGTGCGGGCCGAGCTCGCGGGCGGCGACCTTGGTGAGGGCCTCGACCGCGGCCTTGCTCGCGACATAGGCGGCCTCCCCTTCCAGGGACAACGGCACGGCGACGGTGGTCACGTTCAGGATGCGGCCTTGCCGGGCGCGGACCATCGCCTTGCCGACGGCCTGCAGGCAATGGAAGGTCCCGAGATAATTGACGCGCATGAGCTCGGCGGCGACCGCCGGCGGTGTCAGCAGGAGGGCGTTCATCGCGGCGACCCCGGCGTTGTTGACCAGCAGGTCGATGGTCGCGCCGGACGCGGTGAGGGCGGCCACGGCGGACCGGACCGCGGCGGGATCGCCCACGTCGACGGCATGCTCGACGTAGGCCGGGTGCGTCCAACCGCCGGGCTGGCGGGCGAACCCATGCACGGTCCAACCGGCGGCGAGCAGGCGCTCCGCCAAGGCGCGGCCGAGGCCGCGGGAACTACCGGTGACGAGGGCGAGGGGCATGCTCAACGGGAGGTTTCGGCGAGGGTCGCCACCAGATGGTCGGCCAGCAGACCGGCACGGCGGAACGGGGAGGTCAACCGGCTCATGGCCTTCTCGTCGGCGAGCACGACGTCCCGGCCCGTCGCCTGCCGGACGTCTTCCTCGAGGTCGGCGATCAGCGTGACGAGGCCGATGCTATCGAGGGCCGAGGCTTCGCCGAACAAGCGCGTCTGCTCGTCGGCGCGCTCGAGGTCGGGCTTGCCGAGTTCGCGACCGAGCGCGGCGAGGCGACGGAGGACCAGCTGGAGGGCGGCTTCACGGGTCAGCATGGGAAAAGGCAGGTCAGCCGACGGCGGCTTCGAGGGTGGCGACGAACTCGGCGGCGAGCGTCGTGCGCGCGAACCGCTCCTCGGCGAGCCGACGGGCGGCGGCGCCGAGCCGGGCGCGGCGGGCGGGGTCGGCCGCCAAGGCCTGCAAGGCGTCGGCGAAGGCGACCGGGTCGTCGGGCGGGACCACCACGCCGGCGCCCTGCGACTCGATGAGTCCGGCCAGCCAACCCGGGTAGTTGTTCACGACCGGGATCCCCGCGGCCGCGTAATCGAAGAACTTGTTCGGGGAAGTGCCGTCGTGGAACGCCGGCAAGTTGCGCAGCACCATCAGCCCGCAATCCAGGGAGGCGGTCACCGCGCCTAGGTCGGCCTTCGCGATGGGTGGGAAGAAGCGGCACGCTTCGAGCCCTTCGGCGCGCGCCTGGGCCTCGAGCCGGGCCTTCTCCTTGCCGTCGCCGATGAAGACGAGCTTCACCCGGGTATCGCCGCGCCGGCGCAGCTCCCGCGCGACGGCCAGCAAGGCGTCGAGGCCGTTGGCCGGACCGTGGGCGCCGGTGAAGCCCGCGAGGAAATCGTCCGGGCCGAAGCCCGGCAAGACGCCCGCGCGGCGGAGGCGCGGGTGGAAGACCTCGAGATCGCTGCCGTTCGGGATCATGACCACGCGCTGGGCCGGCGCGGACTTGCGGCGGATCCCCCGGACGATGCCGGGCGACAAGCCGATCACCGCGTCGGCCGAACGATAGGCGGCCGTCTCCAGGAGCTCCATGCCGCCGAGCAACAGCGGGTTCCGCATGCCGAGGGCGCGCGGCAGCTCCGGCCACAGGTCGCGCACCTCGAAGACGAAGGGCAGACCGCGGGCGGCCTGCGCGACCAAGCCTGGCCAGGCCGCGGTCAACGGCGTGGAGGTCGCGAAGACCAGGTCGGCCTCCAACGTGAGGGCCAGGCGCGTCGCCGTCGCGGCGTAACGGAGGAACGTCCAGGTCCGGCGGGCGACCCCGTCGCGGTTCGCGTACGGCAACGGCAGGGAGATGACGTCGATCCCCTCGACCTCGCCGCGATGCCAGCCGCGGGCGGCGTCATAAGGCAGGTCGAGGCCGGACTGGGCGTGCGCCCCGCAGACCATCGTCACCCGATGGCCGGCGGCCCCCAGCGCGCGCGCGAACTCATACGAGCGCGTGCCGGCGGACCCGGCCGGGGTCGCGAAGTGCTGATGGAAGTACAGGACGCGCACGTCTCAGGTCGCCTCGCGTTCGAGGATCTCGCGGATGCGCGCGGCCGCCTGGCCGTCGCCGTAGGGATTGCGCAGGCGGGAACGACGCGCGTATTCGACCGGGTCGACGAGCAAGCGCGTGGCTTCGGCCACGATCCGCGCCGGCTCCGTGCCGACCAGCACGCACGTGCCGGCCGCGACGCCTTCGGGGCGTTCGGTGTCGTCGCGCAGGACGAGCACCGGCTTGCCGAGCGAGGGCGCCTCCTCCTGCACGCCGCCGGAATCCGTGAGGACGAACGCGGCGCGGTCGAGCAGCCGGATGAAGTCGAGGTAACCCGTCGGCGCGATCAACTCGACGCGCGGGCGGCCGCCCAGGAGACGGCGCACCGGCTCCTGGACCTGCGGGTTGAGGTGGACCGGGTAGATCACGCCGAGCTCCGGGTGCGCCTCCGTGAGACGAAGGATCGCCTCGCAGATGCGCTCGAAGCCGCCGCCGAAGGACTCGCGCCGATGGCCCGTGACGAGGACCCAGGGCGCGCCGCCCGGGGCCAAGTGGCGGGCGGCGAACCCGGCGGAGACGCCGAGCCGTGCGGCGAACCCGGCGACCTCGTCCGCGGCGAGCCGCGAACGCTCGCGGGCGCCGAGCAAGGCGTCGACGACCGTGTTGCCGGTGACATGGCACGAGGCCGGCGGGACCCCCTCGCGGAGCAGGTTCGCGCGCGCGCCCTCCGTCGGGCAGAAGTGCCAGCGCGCCAACGTCGAGGTGACGCGCCGGTTCATCTCCTCGGGGAAGGGCGAGCGCAGGGAAGCCGTCCGCAAGCCCGCCTCGACGTGGCCGACGGGGATGCCGGCGTAGAACGCGGCCAAGGCGGAACCGAGCACGGTCGTGGTGTCGCCTTGCACGAGCACGAGGTCGGGACGATGCGCGCCCAACCAAGCGCCGACCGCGCCGATGACCCGGCCCGTCAGCTCCGGCAAGGTCTGCCCGGCTTGCATCAGGTCGAGATCGTGTTCGGCCGAGAGCCCGAAGTCGGCGAGCGCCTGGTCGAGCATCTGCCGGTGCTGCGCGGTCGCGACGAGCACGGGGCGCAGCCGGGCGGACGAGCGCAGGGCGTGGTAGACCGGAGCCATCTTGATGGCTTCGGGGCGGGTGCCGACGATGAGGGCGACAGTGCGCATCAGGTTTCCAAGGGGATGGTTTCGCCGTCGACGATCACGGCGTCGGCCCGCAGCTCCACGTGGCAGCCCAGGGACGTGACGAAGGTGACCAAGGCGCCGACGACCGTGAGCCGACGGGTCCAAGCGGGCTCGCGGCTTCCATAGCGGGCCGCGAAGAAGCCTTCGCCGGTGAGGACATCCCCGGTGATCCAGGCTTCCTGCGAGGGCCCGGAGCAGGCGACCGACAGCTGTTCCAGCCCCGCGCGGGACCGACCATGCCAGCGGAGCTCGCAGACGCTCGCCGGATCCGGGGCCCGCACCCGATCGATGACGACGAACCCTTGCGGGAAACGCAGGACCCGACGTTCCCAGCGCGCGCCGCCCAGATCGCGACAGCTCGCGCCCAATCCCCGCGGCTCGAGGAGCAGGTCGCAGGACGTCCAAGGCAGCCAAAGGAACCGTCCGGCTTTACGCATCGGGCCGCGCCGAT
Organism: Verrucomicrobiota bacterium; assembly: GCA_041182045.1. GTDB lineage: Bacteria > Verrucomicrobiota > Verrucomicrobiia > Opitutales > UBA953 > UBA953. The sequence goes on along the minus strand of JBEGOO010000165.1, from coordinate 2,744 downwards.
CGACCGTGACGACATTATGGTGGAGGGCCGACCCGAAGTCGTCGGGGCCGGCGCCGGCGTAGCTGTAGGTGCCGACGTCCTCGGCGAGCCAGACGCCCTCCCAACGGAGGGACACGTGGAGCTGATCGGCCTGGCTGGGCCGATGTCGCCAAGGCCGGAGCGAAGGCTCGCGGAAAAAAGCCGTCCCGCGCGGATGACGCAGCACGCCGACGCCGGCGACCGGGCAGAAAACCTTTTCCTGGCGGGCCAGGACGCGGGCGGAGATCGGGATCGGCCCGAGGAGCAACAGGGCGGCTTCATCCCACGGTCCAGCGGTCGGCCGATCGCCCAGAAAGAGCGCCTGGGCGGCGCCGAGGGCGGGACGGAAATCATGGGCGGGCAGGCCGCTCAGCGGGAAGAGGTTCGCGCTGTCGTCCGCGCCGTAACGCGGCACGGTGCCATCCGGCTCCAGCAAGTCCGACAGGAACTCCGTCGCCCGGACGACACGTTCGCGGGTCCGCGGAGGCAGCAGATGCCCCTCGGCCCCGAGGACGACCTCCGCCCAGGTCATCAACTGCAGGAAGAGCCGGTGGTAATTCGTCGAATGCTGGCTGAAGCCGCCATCCTGTCGGTCGACCAACGCCTCGACCTGCGGGAAAAGGGTTTCCAAGCCCTGCTCGCGCCAAGCCTCGGACCGGTCCAGGCGCGGCCATAACGCGCCCGCCGTGAAGAGCCCGAGCGACTCGCTGATGCCGTGGTTGTTCGCCTGGGAGACGGCGTAGGCCAGATGCCCGCGGATGCGCCGCGCGGTCGCGGTCGCCAGACGCGCGGTCAGGACCAGCCGGGCGTCCGTCGTGGCGGGGTGCGCGCGGAACGCCTGGAGGGCGAACGCCACGGCGACGAGGCGCATCGACGCCTCCTGCCCGCACATCCATTGCGGCCCGCGGTTCGGCGGGTTCGCCTCCATCCAGTCCTCCAGCAACCGCCAGAAGGTCTCGACGTGCCGGGCCTCGCCATCCAGGACCCAGGCGCGCACCAACGGGTAGACCCAGGCGAACCGCGAGAGCTCCCAGACGCCCTTGATATCCACCGGTCCGGCGGTGGACAACTTCGACCAATGGACGGAAGCGTCGACGGTCGAACCATCGAGCACGCTGACATTCCAGCGCGGCGGCATCCCGGCCTCGACCAGGTCATGGTCGAAGATCCGGAAACGCCCGCGCGCGATGAGGTCGGCTTCCGCGACGGGCGAGCGGCCGACGGCGACCGCGCACGCCTCGAGGTGCGGCGCCAGGTAAGCCCGGTCGATCTTCGCGAGGGGCAGACGCGGGGCGAAGCGACGCCAGCGGGCCGCGTAGTCGGCCGGCACCTCGATCTGGTCCCAAGCGCGGACCGGGCAACGCCGTTCCAAGCAACCAAGGGAGCGCTCCGCCTGGAACCAAAGCCGGCGGACGAACCACGCAGGTCCGAGATGGGCGAGAGCCGAGAGGTACAAAGGGTTCAGCGGATCGACCCGCGCGTATCGATGAGGGCCTTGCCGGCCAGGTCCGCCAAGGTCAGCGCACCGAAGGCCCGATGGTCGACCAGGAGGACGACGGCCGCGGCGCGCGCCAACGCCGTCGGCAGGTCGACGAGCTCGGCGCGACCGGCGAGGACGGCGGGCAAGGCGGTGATGTGCGGCTCCACCGCGAGGACCCGGTAGCCTTCGGCGGCCAGGTGGACCGCGATGTCGAGGGCGGGAGATTCGCGGAGATCGTCGACGTTCGCCTTGAACGCCAGACCGAGGCAGGCGACCGTGGCGCCAGGCGCGACCTGGGCGCGGACCCGCGCCAGCACATGGCCGGGCTTCGCGTCGTTCACCTCGCGCGCCGTGCGCAGGAGCCGCGCCTCGGCGGGGGCGGCGTCGACGATGAACCACGGGTCCACCGCGATGCAATGACCGCCGACGCCCGGGCCGGGCTGCAGGATCTTCACGCGCGGGTGGCGGTTGGCCAGGCGGATCAGTTCCCAGACGTCGATGCCCAGCCGGTCGCAGATCATCGACAGCTCGTTGGCGAAGGCGATGTTCACGTCGCGGAACGCGTTCTCGGTCAGCTTGGCCAGCTCCGCGGTGCGGGCGTCGGTCACGAAGATCTGCGCCGTGCAGAACGTCTCGTACAGGCTCTTCGCCCGGGCGGAGGCCGCGGGTGTCAGGCCGCCGACGATCCGGTCGTTGGCGATGAGCTCCTTGAGCATCTGGCCGGGCAGGATCCGTTCGGGACAATGCGCGTAGAGCAGCCCGTCGACCGTCCGGCCAAGCCGGCGCAGCTCGTCATCCACCCACCCCTTCACCTTCTCGGTGGTGCCGACGGGCGAGGTCGATTCGAGGATGATCAGGTTGCCCGGGGCGACCATCGGAGCGAGCGAGCGGGCGGCCGCCTCGACGAAACCCAGGTCCGGGCGGCGGCCGCCGGCGGCGTCGACCTTGAAAGGGGTCGGCACCGCGATGATGAAAGTATCCGCCGGCGCCGGGGTCGCCGCGGCCCGCAGGTTGCCCGACTGCACCGCGGCGCGCACGAGCACATCGAGGTCGGGCTCCTGGATATGGATGCGCCCGCTGTTGATCGTCGCGACGACGCCCGGGGCGATGTCGACGCCGAGGACGGCGCGGCCCTTGGTCGCGAAGATCGAGGCGGTGGGCAAGCCGATGTAGCCGAGACCGAGGACGCAGATCGAGGTCATTTGTATCGAGGAAACGAGGGGCTGAAGGGAGGCCGGAGGGTCGG
>JBEGOO010000164.1:0-4898 GCA_041182045.1 Verrucomicrobiota bacterium | reverse complement strand
TGGGCGTAGGCGCCCTCGCGGTAGTCTTTCCTGCGGAAGAAGTTCAGGGCCCGGCGGAGCATGCCCCACCCTACGACCATTTCCCCACGCTTTACAAGCGGAGGGTCTCAAGGTAGCACCGAGGGCGTGAAGACCACCACCCGGTCCCTCCGCGCCCTCAAAGGCGTCCGGCCCATCGTCTGCCTGACCGCCTACGACGCCGTCACGGCCCGCATCGCGGCGGAAGGCGGGGCCGACCTCCTCCTGGTCGGGGACTCCGTCGGCAACACGGTGCTCGGCCTGCCCGACACCGTCGGCGTGACGCTGGACATGATGATCCACCACACCGCCGCCGTCGCCCGGGCCAAGCCCGACGCCTTGATCGTCGGGGACCTGCCGTTCGCGTTGGCGCACGACACCTTCTCCAAGCTCCTCGGCTACGGCCGTCGCTTCCTCCAGGAAGGCGGCGCCCAAGCCGTGAAGATCGAGGGCGGCGCCACCCTCGCCCCCGCGATCGCCAAGCTCGTCGACGCCGGCATCCCCGTCATGGGGCACGTCGGCCTGCTTCCCCAGCGCGTGCACGCGACCGGCTACCGTCGGCGCGGCCTCACCCCCGAGGACCAGGTCCGCCTGCTCGCCGATGCCGTCGCCGTCGCCGAGGCGGGGGCGTTCGCGGTGGTCGTCGAATGCGTCGACGAGGCCTTCATGCCCGCGATCACCGCCGCCGTCCGCATCCCGACGATCGGCATCGGCTCCGGTCGCGGCTGCGACGGCCAGATCCTCGTGCTCCACGACCTCCTCGGCCTCACCCCCGAACCTCCGCCCTTCGTGCGCCCCGAAGCCAACCTCCACCGCGACGCCGTCGCCGCCGTCCGCCGCTGGGCCGGCAAGGTCCGCGCCCGCAAAACCCGATGAACTGCGCGATCTTCGGCGCCGGCGCCTGGGGCACCGCGATGGCCATCCACCTCGGCCGCCAGGGCCACGCCGTGACCTTGGTGCCCCGCCGCCTCGAGCATGCGCTCGCCCTGACGGCGGCCCGCGAGAACGTCGACTACCTGCCCGGCCAGCGCCTCGACGAGTCCATCCAGATCGGCCTCGAGGCGGCGCCGGCGCTGATGGACGTCGACCTGGTCTTCCTGGCCTGCCCGTCCAAAGGACTGCCGGAACTTCTCCGCCAGATCGGACCCGACGTCCGCGCGGCCGCGCCGCTCATGGCGATCTCGCTCTGCAAAGGCCTCGATCAGACGACCCTGCGCCGCCCGACGGAACTGATGGCCGAGGCGTTCGGCCCCGTGCCCGTCGCCACGCTCAGCGGCCCCAGCAACGCCGCGGAAGTCGCGCGCGGCCTGCCGACCGCCCTCGTGCTCGCCGCCGCCCGGGATGACGACGCGCTGCGGCAGGTGCAGGCCGCCGTCAGCGGCCCGACCTTGCGCGCCTACACCTCCGCGGACCTCGCCGGCGTCGAGATCGGCGGCACCTTGAAGAACGTCTACGCGGTCGGCGCCGGCCTGTGCGACGGGCTCGGCCTCGGCGACAACGCCAAGGCCGCCGTGCTCTCGCGCGCGCTGCAGGAGATGATGCGCCTCGGCGTGGCCCTCGGCGGCCGCGCGGAGACCTTCCTCGGCCTCGGCGGCGTCGGCGACCTCATGGCCACGGCGCACGGCGGCTGGAGCCGCAACCGCGCGCTCGGCGAACAACTCGCCCGGGATCCGCGCGGGACGCTGGCCGCGCTCGCCCACCGCCGCGAGGCCGTCGAAGGCCATCGCGCGACCGACACCCTGACGCGGTTGGCGCGCCAACAGGGCGTCGACGCGCCGATCCTCTTCTGCCTCCACGCGATCCTCTACGAAGGTCTGGACCCGCGCGCGGGCGTGACGGCGTTGATGACGCGCGACCTCAAGCCCGAGGCATGAACGCGCCCGGGGTCGAGTCGCGTCCGTCCCCCATCGCCGGTATAGGGCTCTTCGCCATTCGTCCCTTCGCGCCCGGCGAACACCTCGCGCCCTACACCGGGGCGACGACCACCACCCCGCCCGACCCCGGTCGGCCCGGCGCCCCGACCTACACCTTGGAGGTCGCCCCGGGGCTCTGGCTCGACGGATCCGACGCGACGAACCTGGCCCGCCACGCCAATCATTCCTGCGCGCCCAACGCCGAACTGGTCTACCTGGCCGCCGAGCGGACCGCCTGGCTGACCGCCGCCGCCTCCATCGCGGCCGGCGACGAGATCACCTTCGACTACGGCTTCTCGCTGGCGGAAAGCCTGTTCCACCCGTGCCGATGCGGGGCGCCCGGCTGTGTCGGAAGAATCATAGCCAGCCCGTTGCGCGGGGCCCTCCGCCGCCACCTGCGTTTTTCGCGTCCAAGGGATTGACCCCCCGCCCCCCGCGGCTCAGTTTCCGCTGGTTCGCACCCCGTCCCTTTCCATGAAAAAAGTCGCCCTCACCGAACTCGACCCCCGTCTGCAGAAGCAGATCGCCACGGCCGAGCAGCAGCTGAAGTCCAACCCCCAGTACGCCATGGAAATCCTGTCGGGCATCCTGGTCCGCAACCCGGGTTGCATCGAAGTCCGCCGGACCCTGCGTCGCGCCCAGAAAGCCGTGCTCGGCACCAAGAAGGGCCTCTTCGACGGGCTCGTCGGCGGGCTCATGGCCGGCAAGGCCGCCAAGGCCGCCGAAGCCGACCCCGTGGCCGCCATCCTGGCCGCCGAGGAGACCCTCGCCAAGAAGCCGACCGACGCCGTCGCCAACCGCACCATCGCCCTCGCCGCCACCAAGCTCGGCTTCCACGACCTCGCCGCCTTCGCCTTCGAGGAGCTCGCCGCCGCGGACCCCAAGAACGTCCAGCATTACGTGGACCTCGCGAACACCTGGATCGCCGGCCATGAATACGACCACGCCCTCGCCGCCGCCGACGCCGGCCTCAAGGCCTTCCCGGGCAACGGCGACCTCCAGGAGGCCGTCCGCAAGGCCTCGGTCAACAAGACCATGAAGAAGGGCAACTGGGAGGACACCAAGGGCGACTTCCAATCCAAGCTCAAGGACAAGGACGAGGCCCTCCGCCTCGAGCAGTCCGCCCGCACCGTCACCGACGCCGGCACCGCCCTCGAGCAGGCCGCCGCCCTCGCCGAGAAGATCCAGGCCCAGCCCGACAGCCTGGACCTCTACCGCGACATCGTCCGCCAGTTCATCTCCGCGGGCGACCTCGACTCCGCCATCGCCTGGCTGCAGCGCGGTCGTCAGACGACCCTCGGCCGCGCCGACTCCTCCCTGGAGCGCCAGGAGAGCGACCTCATCATCACCCGCTACGAGAAGAACTCCAAGGCCCTCCGCGAGGCCCTCGCCGCCGGCGACGCCAACGCCCAGGCCGCCCTCGACGCCAACGAGAAGGAGCTCACCGAGTATCGCCTCAAGACCGCGGCCAGCCTCGTCGAGCGCTACCCGAACGACTACTCCTTCCGCTACGAGCTCGGCACGCTCCTGCTCGGCGCCCTCCGCATCGAGGAGGCGATCCAGCAGCTCCAGTATGCGCAGCGCAACCCGAAGTTCCGCCAGCCGTCCCTGCTGGCCATCGGCCGCGCCTTCACCCTCGGCGGCAAGTTCGACCTCGCGGTCGAGCAGCTGACCGCGGCCAAGGCCGAGATCGCGATGATGAACGACCTCAAGAAGGAGGTCATCTACGAACTGGGCACCGCCTTCGACAAGATGGGCAAGGCCAAGGAAGCCGTGGACGAGTACAAGATCATCTACATGGCCGACTCCGGTTACCGCGACGTCGCCGCGAAGATCAACGAGGTCTACGAACGCCAGAAGGGCGCCAACGCCTAAGCCCCGCCCGTCGATCCCCGCCCGGCGCCCGGCCTTGCCCGTCGCTCCCTCCCCTCCTGTCCATGGCCCTCACCCCCTTCCGTAGCCACCTCATCGCCGACGTCGGCATCAGCATGGGGGACGAAGGCAAAGGTCGCCTGATCCCCGAGATCGTCCGCGAGCTCCAGCAGCTCACCGGCCGTCGCGACGTCGTCGGCACCGTCCTCAAGGTCAACGGCGGCGCCAACTCCGGCCACACCGTCGCCGGCCTCAAGCTCAACCTCCTCCCGGGCGGCGTGGCCGAGCATGACGTGGCCTGCCTCGCCCTCGGCGCCGGCGTCGTCGCCGACCCGCGCAAGGCCCTCTGGGAAGCCCTGCCCCTCGAGAAGATCGGCATCCCGGTCCTGTCGCGCCTGCTCATCGACGAGCGCTGCATGATCAGCGACGTCGCCCACCGCATCCTCGACCTCGCCTGGGAAGACTACCGCATCAACGTCCTCGGCCACGAGGCCCGCGGCTCCACCGGCCGCGGCATCACGCCGGCCTACGCCGACGAGGTCGGCCAGTTCCAGCTCCATTACTCGGAATTCCTCGGCGCGAAATCCGACTACGCCACCCGCCTCTCGGCCCGCCTCGACCGCGCCGCCGCCATCGTCCGCGATGTCTGCCAGCTCGCGCCCGCCAAGTGGGCCGGCCTCTTCGCGAAGCTGACCGAGGCCGAGCTGCGCGCCAACAAGGGCGCCATCGAGTCCGGCGTGTTCACCGCGGCCGAGTTCGACTTCACCCGTTTCGCCGGCAAGGAACCGTTCACCTTCGACCACGCCGCCGTGCTCGCGAGCTACTGGCAGGCCGGCGCCACGCTCGCCCACGCCATCGGCGACGTCCGTGAGCGCATCCTCGGCGATCTCGCCGCCGACCGCCGCGTCATCGGCGAGTTCGGCCAGGCCTACTGGCTCGACAAGCGCGCGGGCTTCGCCCCGAACGTCACCGCCTCCCACACCTACACGCCGGAGTTCTTCCAGTCCGCCGGCATCCCGGTCCAGGCGATCCACACGGTCGGCTGCTGCAAGGCCTACGACACCAAGGTCGGCACGCACGTCTTCCTGACGAAGA
>JBEGOO010000163.1:0-7711 GCA_041182045.1 Verrucomicrobiota bacterium | reverse complement strand
TTCGACGACCGCGTCCGCATCACGGTGACCCTCGCTGAAAAACCCAAGGCCCGCCTGAAGCTGACCTATCAGGTCGAACGCGACGGCGAACTGCTCGTCGAAGGTTTCACCATCCACGCCTTCGTGAACCGCGAGTTCAAGGCCGTGCGCCCTCCCGAGAACGTCGAGACCGCGATGCGCCAAGCCTTCGGAGCCTGATTTCATGAAGATCGCCGCCGCCCCCCTGGGGCCTTTCGAAACCAACGCCTACCTCGTCGTCGCCGAGAACGGCAAAGACTGCTGCGTCGTCGACGCCCCCAAGGACGCCGGTCCGCTCCTGCTCGCCGAAATCAAGAAGCAAGGCCTCAACCTCACGCACCTGCTCATCACGCACGGCCACTGGGACCACATGTGCGACGGACACCACTTCGCCAAGGCCGGAGCCAAGGTCATCGCCCACAAGGACGACCAGCAGCTCATCGAGAACATCGAGGCCTACCGCAATCGCTACCAGTCGATGATCCCGTCGCTCTCCGACGATGATTTCCGCTCGGTGAAGGTCGACCGCTGGGTCGAGGACGGCGATGTCGTGGAAACCTGCGGCTACCGGTTCGAGGTCCGCCACGTCCCCGGCCACTGCCCGGGCAGCATCCTGTTCTACGCCGCGGCCGAGCAGATCGCCTTCACCGGGGACGCGATCTTCAAGGGCTCGGTCGGCCGCACCGACCTGCCGAACGGCGACTGGAACCAGCTGCTCCGGTCCATCCGCACCCGCATCTACACGTTGCCGGACGAGGTCGTCCTGCTGCCCGGCCACGGCGGGCAGACGAGCGTGGGCGTCGAGAAGCAGACCAACCCGTACGCCAAGCCCTGAGCCGCCCTTGGCCCCGGTTCCCTGCCCCTTCCTGCCCTCCTGCGGCCGCGCGCTGTCTTGGCGCGACCTGGCGGTCTGGCGGGAGGAGCGCGGCCCCGAGCTTTACCTGACCTGTCTGGAGTACGGCCAGCAGCTCTGGCTCGACGGGCTCCCCGCCCGCGCCCTGCTCGCGGTGGACCGCGCCCTGTATTGCGACGTCGCCCCGGAGGATGACGCCGTCTTCGCCTACCCCCTGCCCTACCGGGCCATCGGCTGGATGGTCGCCCAACCCGCGGAAGGCTTCACCGGCAACGCGCGCGTGCATTACCAGCATCTCGCCGACCGCGTGCGTGGCGGGCGGGCTGACCTCAAGAAGTGGCGCGCCTGGGCCGCGTGGGCGATCGTCCGGCGCGTCCGACCCGACCTCCCGGGCGACCCTAAGCATCTCGTCACCGAACCTACGCAAGCGGACATCGAAGCCGGTCTCCGCACCTATGGCGTGAACGGAGAAATCGACGAGTGGCGGCGCGCGCTCGCCGACTGATCACTTCGAGAGATCCAGGATCTCGGCCTCGACGGTGATCGGCCGATCGTTGAGGCCGAAGGTCACGGGCTTGCCCGAAAAAACGGTGAGGCTGACATCCGCGCCGGCGACCCGGGCGTTGGACCGAACCTCGTCGGTGATGACGGACTGATGCAGGCCGAGCTCACGCGATTCGCCGAGCCGAGTGATGGTGAGGGCCTCGCGTTTCGGGTCGTAGGCGCGCAGGGTCCAACCATCGACCTTGCGCCCGAGCGGCAGCCACTTGCGGACGCCGGTCGCGTCCTCGATCGAGAACAGCTGGTCGGCGGTGAGCACACCATGAAAACGCGGCAAGGCGGTCTTCGCCGGGGCCGGCTTCGTCGCCGGCGCCTTGGGGTCCGTCGGCGGCGGGAGGGTGTCCGGCAAGACGCCCCCCGACCAGTGCTCGGCCTTCACCTCGAGGGTGATGGCGCCGTTGGCGACCTTCGGGGTGACGATGAATTCCAGGCCTTCATCGGCGTTGCCGACGACGATCTTCGCGGTCTTGCCGTCGACCGTGACGACGCTGGGCTGGGCGAAGACCTCGGGCTTGCCGTCCGGTCCCGGGCGCGTGAACGTGGCCTTCACCCGCAGGTGCGTGGGCACCGGCGCCTCCTGCGCGCCGACCGCGAGGGCCAGCAAGGCGAGGAGGAGGCGGGTCTTCATGGGCCGGGGATCTCCGCGGTCGCGGTCACTTGGCCGGGACCGGCGCGCCCTTGATCACCTCGGCGACGAGCGTGATGGTGGTGCCGTTCGCGCTGCCGATGACGAAGTTCTGGCCGGGCTGGACCGTGACGCTCGTCACGATGTCGTTGGCCCCCGCCTCGACGACGGACTTGTAAAGGGTGAGCTCGCGCAGGGACTTCTCCTTCGCGATGGTCAGCACCTGATGCTTCGCGTCATAGCCTTCCACGGTCCAACCGGCGAAGACCTGCCCGACCTTGACCCAGCGACGCGCGCCGGAGTCATCGGCCAAGGAGAACAAACCGTCCGCGGCCAGGACGGAATGGAAGACGGGCACGCCGTTGCCGCCGGCGCTGCGCTCGCGCCCCGGCCGACCGCGGCGTTCGCGCTCCTTCTCCGCCGCGGCCTGGAGCTGCGCCTGGGCGAAGGCGGCCTTATCCTGGGCCGTGGTCGGCAAGGAGGCATGCAGGTTGATGCTCACCTCCCCGGTCGGGAGGACCGTGGGCGTGACCGTGAGCTCGAGTTGCTGCGGCGGGAGCGGCGGCTGGCCCGGCAGCGGGGGCTTCGCCTGCCCTGAGATCGTCACCTTGCCCTCGGAACCGGAGACCACGATCAACTGCGGGACGGCGAGGATGTCACCGGGTTTGCCATCCGGGCCCGGAGGGGTCGCGACCGTGGCCTTGAGCTTGACCTGCGAGGGGGCCGCCGGCGCGACCGGGGCGGCATCCTGCGCCCAACCGAGGACAGGGAGCAAGGTCAGGGAAGCGAACAGGGAGAGACGCATGGGACAGGGGGGCACCTAGTTAACCCCTGAAACCCGCGCGAGTTCCAAGCCGACGGCCGGGAGGGCCCTCAGAGGCGCTTGAAGACCAGGGAGGCGTTGTGACCGCCGAAACCGAGGTTGTTCGAGATCGCCACGTTGACCGTGCGCTTCTTGGCCACGTTCGGGGTGTAGTCCAGGTCGCAATCCGGATCCGGATTCTCGTAATTGATCGTCGGCGGGATGACGCCGTGGTGGATCGCCAGGCAGCAGACCGCGGCCTCCACGCCGCCGGCGGCGCCGAGGAGGTGACCGGTCATCGACTTGGTCGAGGAGATGGAGATCTGGCGGGCGGCCTCGCCGAAAGTGCGCTTGATCGCGAGGGTCTCGCAACGGTCGTTGATCGGGGTCGAGGTGCCGTGGGCGTTGATGTAGCCGACCTCGGACTTGTCCACGCCGGCTTCGGCGAGGGCGCGGTTGAGGCAGAGCGCGAGGCCCTTCCCTTCCTGGTCCTGGCCGGTGATGTGGTAGGCGTCGCAGGTGGCGCCGTAACCGACGAGCTCGCAATAGATGCGGGCGCCGCGGGCCTGGGCGTGCTCCAGGGTCTCGATGACGAGGACGCCGGCGCCTTCGCCCATGACGAAGCCGTCGCGAAGCTTGTCGAACGGACGGGAAGCCTTCTCGGGCGTGTCGTTGAAGTCGGTCGACATCGCCTTCATGTTGCAGAAGCCGGCGTAACCGAGGCGCGTGATCGCGGCCTCGGAACCACCGGAGAGCATGATGTCGGCATGGCCGTCGCGGATGTGACGGAGGGCCTCGCCGAGGGCATGGGAGCCGGAGGCGCAGGCGGAGACGACGCCGAAGTTGACGGACTTGGCCTGGAACTCGATGGCCACGACGCCGGAGGCGATGTTGGCGATGAGCGACGGGATGGTGAAGGGGGAGACGCGGGAGGGGCCTCGCTCGATCAGCACGCGGGCCTGGTTCTCGATGGTCTCCATGCCGCCGATGCCGGAACCGATGATCACGCCGAAGCGCTCGGAATCGACCTTGGTAACGTCGAGCTTGGCGTCGTTGACGGCCATGCGGGAGGCGGCGACGGCGTACTGCGTGTAGCGGTCGTTACGCTTGGCCTCCTTCGGGTCCATGAACTTGCCCGGGTCGAAATCACGGATCTCCGCGCCGACCTTGGACGGGAAATCCGTCGGGTCGAAACGCGTGATCCGGGAGATCCCGGAACGGCCCTTGGTCAGGCCATCCCAGAAGGCTTCGGTGTCAGGACCGAGCGCCGACAGGCAACCGATGCCGGTGACGACGACTCGACGAGGATTGTGGGCGGAGCTCACGGGGCGGGCCCGGGTGGGCCCGGAAGATTACTTGGTGGCGTTGGCCTTGATGTACTCGACGGCGTCGCCGACGGTCTTCATCGAGGCGGCCTTGTCTTCCGGGATGGAGGCGATGCCGAACTCGTCCTCGAAAGCCATGATCATTTCCACGAGGTCAAGGGAGTCGGCCTTGAGGTCGGTCTGGAAACCGGCCGTAGGGGTGAGCTGCTCGAGGTTGACCCCGAGTTGCTTGACGATGATGTCCTTGACGCGCTGTTCGATGTTTTCGGGCATAAGAAAGGGTTTTTGGTGGTTTCTGGGTGTCAGATAGCCATCCCACCGTCAACCGAAAAGACCTGCCCGGTGATATAGCCACCCTCTTCGGAAGCCAGGTAGTCGACCATGGCCGCGATGTCGGTGACCGAGCCAAATCGTCCCAGCGGGATGACCCCGAGAATCTTCTGTTTGATCTCGTCGGAAAGCTCCCCGGTCATGTCGGTGGTGATGAAGCCCGGGGCAACCGCGTTGGCGGTGATGCTGCGACCGGCGAGCTCGCGGGCGAGCGTCATGGTGAGACCATGGAGGCCGGCCTTGGCGGCGGCGTAATTGGCCTGGCCGGCGTTGCCTTGGACGCCGGTGACCGAGGAGATGCTGATGATGCGACCCCAGCGCTTCTTGGTCATCGGACGCACGAGCCCCTTGGTCCAGTAGAAGGCCGAAGATAGGTTGGTGGAGAGGACGTCGTTCCAGTCCTGCTCCGACATCGCCATCACGAGCTTGTCGCGGGTGATGCCGGCGTTGTTGACAAGGATCTCGACGGCCCCGAACTCGGCGACGATCTGCTCGCAGGCCTTGGCGACCGCGGCGGCGTCGGAGACGTCGACCTGGTAGGCCTTGGCCTTCTGGCCCTTGGCGAGGATGTCGTTCGCGACCGCGACGCAGGTGTCGGACTTGGAGACGCAGAGCACGGTGTGCCCATGGGCGGCGAGACGTTCCGCGATGGCCTTGCCGATGCCGCGACCGGCACCGGTGACGAGGGCGACGCGAGGAGTGTGCGTGAGATGCATCGGGGGCTTATGTGGGCGGAAACAGGCCTGCTGGCAAGTGGCTAATACCCCGCCGCCGGCCCCTGCCCCACCCCTCGCCGATCAATAGACGTCGCGCTGGTAGCGGCCGTCCTTCTTGAACTGCTTCACCCACTCCACGGCGGCCTCGGGCGTCAGGCCGGCCTGTTCGGCCACGATCGCGTGCAGCGCCGCGTCGACGTCCTTGGCCATGCGCTTGGCGTCGCCGCAGACGTAGAAATAGGCGCCCTGCTGGAGCCACTTCCAGAGCTCGGCGGCGTTCTCGCGCATGCGATCCTGGACGTAGACCTTGGCGGCCTGGTCACGGGAGAAAGCGGTGTCGAGGCGCGTGAGCACGCCGGAAGCCAGATACGCGGCCCACTCGTCGGCGTAGAGGAAATCGTGTTCCTTGCGCTGGTCGCCGAAAAAGAGCCAGTTCGGGCCCTTGGCCCCGCGGGTGGCGCGATCCATGACGAAGCTGCGGAACGGCGCGACGCCGGTCCCCGGGCCGACCATGATGACCGGGACGTTGTCGTCGGCCGGCAGCCCGAAATGGGATTCGGCGACGAAGATCGGCAGATCGGGCTCGTTCATGCGCGCACGGTCGGCGAGGTAGCTCGAGCAGACACCCTCGCGCTGGCGACCGTTGGTCTCGTAACGGACCACCGCGACGGTCAGGTGGATTTCCTGAGGGTACTTCGAAGGCGCCGAGGAGATCGAATACAGGCGCGGCATCAGCTTGCGCATCAGTTCGACGAGTTCCTGGGCCGACGGACGGGCGGACGGGTGCTCCAGGAAAAGATCGAGAAACTCGCGCTGCTCCATCCAAGCCTTCTTCTTCTCCGGGTCGGCCTCGCCGATCGCGGCGGCGAGGCGGGCCTTATCGGCGGCGTCCGTCGCGCGGTCATGGAGGAGCTGGGCGAACTTGTAGGTCGGACCGTTGAGGGCGAGGCGGGTCGACAGGGCCTGACGGAGGGAAATCGGCGCGAGGTCCTTCGGGATGGTCACCGACTCGTCACCCGAGAAACCGGCGGCCTGGAGCAAGGCGGCCACGGCGGACGGGTTGTTCGTCGGGAAGACCCCGAGCGAATCGCCGCACTTGTAGGTGAGGCCGCTGCCGGCGAGGGACACCGAGAAGTGCTGGGTATCCTTCTGGCTGGCGGGCGAGCTCAGCCGACGACGGTCGACCAAGCGGGCGGGAAACGGGTTGTTCTTGTCGTAGGCCACGGCGATGGGAATGACCGCAGGATGGGCACCCGACGGCGTTGGCAACCCTCTTTTGAGCCGCGGACTATTTCCAGACCTTGACCCAGTCCACCTCGACGTCGTCCGGCAGCTTCGACGGGACGAGATCCTTGCGCTCGAAATCCGAGACCCAGTGGGACAGGCTGAGGTACATCGGCTCCTTCACCTCCGGCTTGTCGAGCTTATGGACGGCCTTGCCGTTGAAATACCAGGTGTAGGCCTTCTCGGTCCAGAGGAAGCCATAGGTGTTGAACCCCTTCGATGGCTGGCCCGGCTTGAGGACCAGGTCGGTCTTGACCGGCCGGAGCTCGCGCACGCCCTTGCTGTCGCCGATCTTCGCCCAGGGGATGAGCTTGTCCTCGCCGAAGCACTCGAACAGCAACATCGCCGAAGGCGGCTCCGAGGTGGCCTTGTTGCGCAGATGGAAGGCCCCGTGGTGACCGCGCTGCGCGTTGAACCGGATGGAGGCCTCGAAATACCCGTTGGCCTGGCTGAACTTCTCGCGGGTGCTGACGCCGGTGCCCTGCCAACCATCCGGCCGTTCGACCAGCGAGAGGATGAGCTTGCCGCCCTTGAGCGACATCGCCTGCGCGCCGCCTTCCATCGTCCACTTCGCGGGATCGAGCGCCGGGGCGTCGAACTCGTCGGAGAAGACCAGCTTCAACTTGGACGAAGGGTCGGCCGCGACGGCGACCAACGGCAGGAGACAGCAGAGCAGGCGACGCATGGCGGGGAGAGGTTTATTTCCAGACCTTGATCCAATCGATCTGCAAGGGTTCGGGGCCGTTGGCCGGATCGGTGAAATCCTTGAGTTTGCCGCCTTCGGGGGTGTGGTGGCAGAACTCCAGGAACATGGGGGCGGTCGGGGTGGTTTTCAGCTCGAGCCGGTGGACCTTCTTCCCGTCGACATACCACTCGAAGAACTTGGGCGTCCAGTGCACGGCGTAGGTATGGAACTTCTTGTAGGAGGCGCCGGCGTCGAAATCGATGCCGTGCTTGATCGGGTTCAAGGTGCGCAAGCCGGTGTTGTCCGCCACCTGGGCGCCCGGGACGATGTTGTCGTTGCCGCCGCCGTTGAAGATCACGCGCGCCGACGGCGGCTCCTCCAGGCTGGTGTTGCGGATCTCGAAACGCCCGGAGCGACCGGTCGTCTGCCGCATGCGGAGGGCCGCCTCGAACTCACCGTCGGCCTGGGTGAATTTCTGGGCGGTGTTGAGCGTGCTGCTGTTCCCGTAGCCC
>JBEGOO010000162.1:0-3178 GCA_041182045.1 Verrucomicrobiota bacterium | reverse complement strand
CGACGAGCTGGAGGCGGTTGGAAGGGGCGACGGTGTCGTCCTTGCCGAGGGCCGAGGCGGGGATGATCGTGGGGAAGCCCAAGGCCAGGCCGGCGAGGGAGGTGTTGCGGAGGAACGAGCGGCGGTCGAGGCGGGGAGGACGCATGGGTGTAAGAAAAGGGCTTGGGCCGGGGTCAGGGCTGGGGCTGGTCATGGATAAGGTATCCGATGTCCTGTGGAAAGAAGGTTTCCAGCCATCTTCGTAGCCCTTGTCCACTTGCCCCCGTGCCCGCTTGCCTCCTAAGAATGTATCCACCCCGGCCCCGACCCTGACCCTGGCCCGAACCCTTTTCACCTCCCATGCGTTCCCTCCTCACCCTCCTGTTCGCCGCGGTCGTCGCCGTGGCGGCCGAACCGAACCGCGCCTTGGTCTACTCCCGGACCGCGGGTTTCCGCCACGGGGATTCGATCCCGCTCGGCAACAAGATGCTGGAAGCCCAGTTCAAGGCCGCCGGCCTCGAGGTCGACTTCTCCGAGGACCCGAACGTCTTCACCGCCGAGAACCTCGCCAAATACCGCGCGGTCGCCTTCATGAGCACCACCGGCGACGTCATGACGCCGGCCCTGCCCAAGGGCGCCACGGACGAGCAGAAGGCCGCCGCCGCCAAGCAGGCGGTCGCCGGCCGCGCCGCCTTCCAGGCCTGGCTCGAGCACGGCGGCGCCTTCGTCGGCATCCACGCGGCTTCCGACGCGGGGGGCGACGTGAACACGAAGTGGCCGTGGTACGCCAAGATGATCGGCGGGCTCTTCGCCGGCCATCCCGCCCAGCAGGTCGCGGTCCTCAAGGTCGTCGACAAGGACCACCTCGCCACCGCCCATCTCCCCGCCGAGTGGAAGCGCAAGGACGAGTGGTACAACTTCAAGAACCTGCAGGCCGAGAACCATGTGCTCCTCGTGATCGACGAGACCTCCTACAAGGGCGGCAACTCCAAGAACGGCGAAGCCCACCCCATGTCGTGGAACAAGGAAGTCGGCCAGGGCCGCATGTTCTACACCGCGCTCGGCCACACCAAGGAATCCTTCGCCGAGGCCGAGTTCATCAAGCACGTGAACGGCGGCCTCCTCTGGGCGCTGAAGAGGTCGGAATTCCCCAAGTGACCCTCCCGTCGCCGTCCATGCGCTGCCTGTCGCTCTGCTGTCTCGCCCTCGCCGCGCACGCCGCGGAGGCCCCGCTCGACCACGCCCGCTACGCCGCGGCGTTGAAGGAGTTCCGGGCCCAGGACGGCCGCTCCCTCGCGGCCTTGCAGGCCGCGGGTCGGTCCGCCGAGGAACGCCGGGCCGCGATCGACGATGTCCGTGAACGGCTGGTCGACGAGCCGGCCGGGCCGCTGACGCCCGCCGTCGCGACCTTGCTCGCCAAAACCTCTCCGGCCGAGGCGCGCCTGCTGCTCGCCGCGCTGGCCGAGGCCAAGGCCGTCGGCGCGACCGCGTCGGTCGCGGCGCTCGCGGGCCAGGCGGATTCCCCGGTGCGCGTCGACGCCGCCCTGGCGTTGGCCGAGATCGGCGGCGCGAAGGCCGTGCCGGTGCTGGCCGCGCTGGCCAAGGACGAGGCGATCGCCGAGGAAGCGGTCAATGCGCTCGCCAAGGTCGCCGGCCCGGGCGTGACCGAGGCGTTCAACGCGGGTATCCGCGATGCCCAGGCCGCGCTCCCCGCCCGCTTCGCCCTGATCAGGGCCGCGGTCGCCCGCAACAACCGCGCCGTCGCCGCCACGCTTTGCGCGACCATCTGTGAGGAGCCGATGCGGCTCGAGTCGCAGAAAGCCCTGCTCAAACTCGCTTCCCCCGCGGATCTCCCGGCGCTGCGTCAGGCCGAAGCGGCCGTCGCCAACGCCGCGACCAAGGCCGCCCTCGGTCGGCTCATCGCCAAGCTCGAGAAGCCGGAGGGGAAGTGAGCTTCATGGACGCGTCCGAGCCCGACCCGGTCGGTCTCGCCGGTCCGCTCAGCGTCGGCGCAGCCACACCTCGCCCGCGTCGTCGGCGCTCTCGGTGACGAGGTCGATCTCGACCGTCCCGCGGGTGGCGCGGGAGGCGGCGTCGACGCGCAAGCGTTGCAACAGCCCGTAGTCATCGAAGGTCTGCAGCGTGCCTTCGGTGACATCCTTCAACGCGATCTTGCCGACCTTGGCCCAGCCCTTGGTCGGCCTGATCTCCACGAGGTAGTCGCCGGGTTCCTTGAGCAGGCCGTCCAGCGGCAGGCGGATCCGTCGATCGTTCGTCGGGCCGACGTCCCACAGGGCCACCGGCGCTTCGGGACGCTCGGTCACCGCATACTCCTCGAGCAGGCGGCCTTGGAGAAAGGTGAAGGCCAGCGTGCCGACCGTCTCCGTCGCGTCCTTGCGATCGAACGTCACGCGCACCTTGAGGTTCGCGGTGCGCTCGGGCACCTGCAGGCGCCAGAAGGTCACCGTCCCGCGGCCATCCGCGCGGGTCGACGTGGGGCGCCGCGAGACCACCCGGTCGTCGGCGAGCAGTTCCACCTGGCGGATGCCGGCCTCGGCGTTAGCCACCAGGATCGCGGGACCCGGCCGCGCGTCGTCGGCCAGGGGGAAGGCGAGGGTCCCGTTGGTTTCGCGCGGCAGCCGGTCGGATTCCAAGGAGAAGAGCGGGGCGGGCGGGATCGCCCGTGAGCGGAAGCCTTGGGCGAACACGCGCGGCTCGATGACCCGACGTCGCGCCGCGAACTCCTCGCGGACGAAGCCTTTCCGGCCGCTCCAACCCACCTCGGCCAGCGTCAACGCGGCCGGGAACTGGCGCCCGTCGTCGAGTTCGGGCACGCTCGACCCCGAACCGGTGGCCAGACCCAGTAAGAGCGGTTCGCGTTCACCCTCGGCGAGGTCGACCCGGAGCTCGCCCTGCTCGTCCACCAGGTTCGACACCACCACGGCGTGGCCGAGCTTGATGAGCTCGCCCAGGAGCTTCGTCGTCTCGGTCGCGCCGCGTTCCGGGACGGGCACGTCGATGATCGCGCCCTTCGGTGTGCCCGGCTTCAGGATCTCCTCGGCGTTCGCGCCCCACACACGGGTGAGCAGGCGCTTCTTCCGCGTCGCGGCCTGCTTCACCAGCTCGCCCTGCAGCCAGACCCGCGCCGCCTCGGCGCCGGCCAGCGACTCGTCGAGCATCACCTGCTTGCAGCCCGGCC
>JBEGOO010000161.1:0-5826 GCA_041182045.1 Verrucomicrobiota bacterium | reverse complement strand
GCCGACGCTCGCCTTTTCCCTCTGCCTGCTGACCTGCCTCGGTCGGGCCGAGGAAGCCAAGCCCGAACCCTCCGCCCCCGGCGTGGTTGTCACGCTCTGGCCGGAGGGCCGGATGCCCGGTCAACCCGTGACCGGGCCTGAGCGCACCCTGCCCGCCCGCGGGGATCACGTCGTGCGGCTGACCGACGTCTCCGAGCCATCCTTCACCGTGTACAAGGCCACGGCGACCAAGCCGACCCCGGCGGTGATCGTCTGCCCGGGCGGCGGCTACGGCGGGCTGGCCTACAACAAGGAAGGCACCGAGGTCGCGGCCTGGCTCAATTCCCTCGGCCTCACCGGGATCGTCCTGAAATACCGCGTGCCGAATAACCGCGAGGGGGCCTACCAGGACATACAACGCGCGATCAGGCTCGTCCGCCTGCGCGCCGCGGAGTGGAACATCGCCAAGGACCGCGTCGGCGTCATGGGCTTCTCCGCCGGCGGCCACCTCGCCGCGCGCCTGAGCGTGCTCGGCGGGCCGGCCACCTACCCGCGGCTCGACGCGGCCGACGACCAGCCGCTGCGTCCCGATTTCGCGATCCTCGTCTACCCGGCCTACCTCGACCAAGGCATGGTCGGTCTCGTGGACGCCAAGACGGCGCCGACGTTCATCGCGCACGCCGAGGACGACAAGACGTTCATCAAGGGCAGCAAACTCTACCACGAGACCCTCGTGGCCGCCAAGGTCCCGAACGCGTTCTTCCACGTCGCCACGGGCGGCCACGGCCATGGCCTGCGCTCCGAGAAGGAGATCAAGGTCTGGCCGGACCAATGCCGCGACTGGCTGAAGCAGCTCGGCATGCTCCCCGCCGGCCGCTGAGCGCCGCACCCTCGCGATCATGAAACATCTGTTCCTGCTCTGGGCGGCCGCGACGGCCTTCGCCGCCGACACCCTCCGCCAGGCGACCCCCTGGGCCTCGGGCGTCGGAATCTCCGACCGCATCGCCGACCGCCCGGCGGACTGGCCTTTGCTGACGTCGCAGTTCGGATACGTCACGCCGGAGAACTGCATGAAGCCCGCGGCGACGCAACCGGCTCCGGGGCAATGGCGCCTAGAGACGCCCGACCGCTTCGTCGAATTCGCGCGCGCCAAGGACCTGAAAGTCGTCGGGCATTGCCTCGTGTGGGCGAAGGATGACCGCACGCCCGCGTGGTTCTACCAGGACGGCGACAAGCCAGCGTCCAAGGAAGTCCTCCTCGCCCGCATGAAGGAACACATCGACAAGGTCGTCGGGCGCTACCGCGGGCGCATCGCCATGTGGGACGTGGTCAATGAGGCGCTCGCCGACGGTGGCGGCTACCTCCGGGAGTCCGGCTGGACCAAGGCCTGCGGCGAGGAGTTCATCGCCAAGGCCTTCGAATACGCGCACGCGGCCGACCCCGACGCGCTGCTCATCTACAACGACTACAACAACGAGCTGGACGGCAAGCGCGAGCAGATGCTCAAGCTCGTGGCCGCGCTCAAGGCCCGCGGGACGCCGATCCACGCCATCGGCCTGCAGGGGCACTACGAGATCGACCGCGTGCCGTTCGAACAGCTCGAGAAGACGCTTGTCGCGCTCAAGGCCACCGGGCTCAAGGTCGTCGTCTCCGAACTCGACATCGACGTGATCCCGCGCAGCCGCTGGTGGGCCGACAACGGGGCGCACAAGGCCGAGCTCGCCAAGCTCAACCCCTACGCCGATGGCTGCCCGCCCGACGTCCTGGCCCGTCAGGCCGAGCAGTACGCGCGTCTGTTCCGGCTCTTCCGCAAGCACTCCGACGTCCTCGCCCGCGTGTCCTTCTGGAATCTGCACGACGGTCAGAGCTGGTTGAACGACTTCCCCTGGAAACGCGTGAACCACCCGCTGCTCTTCGACCGTCAGGGCAAGCCCAAACCGGCCTTCACCGCGGTCATGAAGGAGCTCGCGACCGAGCCCACCGCCGCGCCTAAGTCCGCCATCCCGCCCCAGCCACGCAAGTCCTGGAGCAAGATCGAGCTCAATGCCGACGACGTGCCGGCCTTCCCCACCCCGCCGGCCGGCTGGGACCAGCGCCGCGCCGAGATTCCCCACGGGAAGCTGGAGATGATTTCCTACGACTCGAAGACCGTCGGCGTGCGCCGGAAGATGAACGTCTACACGCCGCCCGGGATGCAGCCTGGCCAGCGCCTGCCGGTGCTCTACCTCCTGCATGGCATCGGCGGCGACGAGACCGAATGGGCCCGCTACGCCAGCCCCGACGTGCTGCTCGACAACCTCATCGCCGAGGGCAAGGCCAAGCCGATGATCGTCGTCATGCCCAACGGCCGCGCCCAGAAGGACGACCGCGCCATCGGCGACATCTTCGCCCACATCCCGGCGTTCACGGTCTTCGAACGCGACCTCCTCGACGACATCATCCCGACGATCGAGGCGCGCTACCCCGTGCAGGCGGACCGCGGTCACCGCGCGTTGGCCGGCCTCTCCATGGGCGGCGGCCAGACCATGAACATCGGCTTCACGCATCTGGATAAGTTCGCCTGGCTGGGCGCCTTCTCCTCCGGCCCCAACGCCCGGAAGTCGGCCGACCTCCTCCCCGACCCCGCCGCCAAGGACCTGCGCCTGCTCTGGCTTTCGTGCGGCAAACGCGACGGTCTCCTCCACGTCAGCCAGGACCTCCACGCTTACATGAAGGACCACGCCGTCCCGCACGTCTGGCACGTCACCGACCACGCGCACGACGCCCCCGAGTGGAAGCAGTCGCTCTACTGGTTCGTCCAGCAGCTGACGTTCGCCGCGGTCAAATAAGCGGCGACCACGCGGAACTCACTCCCCCACCTCGACCTCGGCCAGCACCGCCCGGTGATCCGAGATCCAGGTCTTCCGCGGGATCTCCGCGGCGGAACCGGCCTCGCCGACGACCCAGGCGTCGAGCGGTCGGCACGGGCCGCCGGTGAAGATGAAGTCGATGCGCACCGAGTACTGGTCCGAATACGGCCGACGACCGGGGGTGCTCTCCGGATAGGCGGGCGTCCAGGTATCGCCCGGGAAGCGGACCTCGTCCGGATGCGTCGCGCGATAGGCGTCGACCAAGCCCGCCTCCGCGAGCAGGCGCGTCGGCCGCCAATCGATCGCCGGCGTCGGCCCACCCTGCCAACGCCGCAGCGAAGTCGCCCGTTGAGTCCAATCCAGGTGCGACGGGTGATTGAGGTCGCCCGCGAGGATCACCGCCGCGCCTTTCCGCAACCAAGGCTCGACCGCCCGGCGGGTGGCCTCGGCGGCCGCGGTCGCCGGCGGGCTCGCCGCGAGCTGCTGGAGCAATTCCGGCGTCAGGGCGCCCTGCTTCGAGGCCAACCGGGCGCGTTCGATCGGGTCGGGCGACGGGCTCCAATGCGTCCCGAACACCACCAGCTCGGTCGTCGGCCCCACCTTGAGGATCGCCCCCGGACCGCCGGTCATGTGCTTCGGCGGCCGAGGCCCGTCGAGCGGGCGGGCCGCCAAGGCCTTGCGGACGAACAAGTCGCCGATGGCATCGTAATCATCCAGCAACGCGGGCAGGCGCGCGCGGCTGCCGGAAGTCGTCTCACAAAGGATGACGATGTCGGCCTTCGTCTCGCGGACCACCTCGGCGATCGCCTCGTGCCGCGGCTTCCCTTGGAACGGGTGCCCCGCCCCCAGCTCGGTCCGCGGATCGCCGCCATAGAGCACGTTGAATTCCAGGACCCGCAACTTCACCGGCGCGCCCACGAGGGCCGTGACGCAGGCGAGCATCGCGATCGACAGAGCCACGAACGGATGCGTACCACGCTTCATGGCTCTTTTGATAGACTCCCCGAGGCGGGTGCCAACGCCTTTAGTTATCATAAGACCACTGGGCGACTTCAACTGGCCGTTTCCGGCGTCCTTGCGCGCTGGATGGTCATACTTTCTGGTCATAGTCCGGCCACGCTATCCCGTCTTGGTAACGTTTTAGGTAACGTGGGACTATCCCGCCACGGCGCCGGCCACCCTAAACCCGCCGTAAAAACGCAAAATGCACGCAAAAGCCGATTGGTCCGACTTTTCCGCGTCAAAGTGGCGGAGAGGATGGGATTCGAAGGAATGCTTCTAGTGTGTATGTCGTTGAACTTCAACAACCGAGAGACCTTGCGGACAGTTTACGGACAAGTTAACTGCCAACTCTGCTAATTTATTCGGCTGTTTTTAGTGCGCAAGAGGATATTTGTTTTAGTATTTGAAGTGCCCGTGAACGGCATTGGTGCCACCATGCGGCATGCTCGAATACCACGTCCAGGCCCGGCAGATTGACAACCATGGCAGCGAAGTGACCGCGAAGCAGGCCAGGCTGACGGTCGACACGGACCCACAGGGCCGCGCCGACGCGTTCAACCCGGCCGAGATGCTCCTCGGGGCGCTCGCCGCCTGCATCATCAAGGGGGCGGAGCGCGTACTGCCCACTCTGGGCTTCTCGCTTCGCGGGCTGGAGGTGAAGCTCCATGCCGTCCGTCAGGACAGCCCACCCAAGATCGTTGGCATCGACTACGAGATCGTCGTCGACACCGACGAGCCCGACCACCGGGTCGAGCTCTTGCACACGAACATTCGCAAGTACGGCACAATCTCGAACACGCTCGCGCTGGCCGTCCCCATCACAGGCAAGATCCGGCGGAGGTAGTCGCGACGCCCTACCCTCTCCTGCGACGGGCGACCAAGCCGATCAGGGCCGAGGGGCCGCGATGCGCGGTCCCCTCGGACAGGTCGGCCCGGTATTCCTTGATCTCCTCGACCGCCATGTCGGCGAACTCGCGCTCCAGCAGCTCACGCGAATAGAGCTTGGCCAGGCCGGAAGGACCACCTGTCCGCAATCCCAGCTGGGCCTCGGCATAGCCCAGCAAATGCAGCGTGCCGCCAGGCACCAACGCCGCGCGCATGCGCGCGAAAAGCCGGGCGCGCTCCTCAGGCGCGGCGAATTGTATGAAGATCGCGACAACATGATCATAGCCCTCCCACGCAGGCCAATCTTGCCAACCGCAGACCGCACGCCGGACGGCGACGCCGAGGCGGGCATCCAAGGCCCGCGCCTGCCGGTCGGCCTCAGGGGAGACGTCGAAGGCGTCGACCTTAAGCCCGAGGCCGGCCAGCCAGGCGCCATGGCGTCCGGAGCCATCGGCGATGACCAAGGCCTTCTCGCCGGGTTGGAACCGGCCGCGCCCGGCGACAAGGAAGTCGTTGGGCCGGTCGCCGAAGAGCGAGGCCGAGCCGGCGTACCGGAGGTCCCACCCGCCGGTTGGATCCACCGGCTCGCTCATGCGGCGAACGGACGGCGGCGGCGCCAGAGATAGTAGAGCACGGGCACGGCCATGCGGCTGACGAGCAGCGAGGCGATCTCGCCGAACATCAGGCTGATGGCTAGACCCTGGAAGATGGGGTCGGCGAGGATGACGGCGGCCCCGACGATGACGGCCAGCGCGGTCAGCAGCATGGGGCGGAAACGGACGGCGCCGGCCTCGATGACGGCGGCGCGCAGGTCGGCGCCGCCGGCCAGCCTCAGCTCGATGAAGTCGACGAGGATGATGGAGTTGCGCACGACGATGCCGGCCCCGGCCATGAAGCCGATCATCGAGGTGGCGGTGAAGAAGGCGCCCAACGCCCAGTGCGCGGGCAGGATGCCGATGAGCGAGAACGGGATGGCCGTCATGACGATGAACGGCGTGAAATAGTCGCGGAACCAGCCGACCATCAGCATGTAGATCAGCACGAGGACGGCGGCGAAGGCGATGCCGAGGTCGCGAAAGACCTCCAGCGTGATGTGCCACTCGCCGTCCCA
>JBEGOO010000160.1:0-2684 GCA_041182045.1 Verrucomicrobiota bacterium | reverse complement strand
GCAGGTGATGGTCTCGAGGGAGTGGTTGGCGTTGTAGGCGAATTCGCGGCGCTTGGCCGGGGTGGCGACCTGGATGATCACGGAGCCGGCGCCCTTGCCTTCGGCGTCGGTGATCTTGGCCTCGAGGTGGAGGCTCTTGATGCGGGCGATGGCCTTGGGGTCCTTGGCGGCGGCGGCGTGGGCTTTGGCCGCGACGTCGGCGGCGGTCAAGGCGCCGGCCGCGGGGGCGTCGGCGGCGAACAGGGAGGAACTGAGCGCGAGGCAGGCGAGGAGGGGGCGGATCGAGGCCATAGGAAGGTCGATGTTGGGCGGGGGACCCCCCTTGGCAAGCCTCCGGAGGGCCTCCGTTTCGCGAAAACCCGCCTAAAGCCGGGGTTTCGGGCTTTAGGCGAGCTCAGCGGCAGGCCTGGAGCAGGCCGGCGACGTCGCACCGGCCTTCATACAGGGCTTTGCCGACGATTGCGCCCACCAGGTTGGGGTAGGCCTTGGACATCTGGGCGAGCCGGGCGACGTCCTCCGTGCCGGACACCCCGCCGGAGGCGATCACGCCGCAGGGGCAGGCCTTGAGGACCGCCTCGAGGGATTTCCAGTTCGGGCCCGTGAGCATGCCGTCGGTGGCGATGTCGGTGTAGATGACGGTCGAGACCCCGAGTTCGCCGGCTTCCTTGGCGAAATCGGTGGCCTGGAGGGCGGTGACGGCGGTCCACCCCTTGACGGCGACGAGCCCGTCCTTGGCGTCGATGCCGACGGCGAGGCGCGGGCCATGGGCCTTGGCCATCTCGCGCAGGAAGGCGGGGTCGGTCGCGGCGCGGGTGCCGATGACGATGCGGCTCGCGCCGGCGGCGTAGGCGGCCTCGGCGATGGCGCGGTCGCGCATGCCGCCGCCGAACTGCACCTTGGGGCCGAGCGCGGCGATGCGCTGCAACGTCGGGAGGTTGAGCGGGGCCCCGCCGAACGCGCCGTCGAGGTCGACGACATGGATCCACTCCGCGCCGGCCTGGGCGAACTGGATGGCCGGTTCCACCGGGTCCTTGTAGTAGTCGGTGCGCGCGTCGTCGCGGCCTTGGCTGAGGCGGACGCAGCGACCGCCGCGGATATCGATGGCCGGGTAGACGATCATGGGGTCAGGAAGCTTTCTTCTTCGGGGCGGCGACCGCGACCGGGCGCTCGCCGCGGATGGCCTCGGCCGTCACCGTGAACTTCGAGCCGGTCGCGACCGTGGGCAGGGTGTACATGGTCTCGAGCAGCACGTTCTCGAGCACGCTGCGCAGGCCGCGCGCGCCGGTCCCCAGCGCCAGGGCCTTGTCGGCCGCGGCCTCGAGGGCCTCGCGGGTGAACTCCAGGGTCATGCCCGAGAGGGCGAAGAGCTTGCGGTACTGCTTGGTCGCGGCGTTGCGCGGCTCGGTCAGGATGCGGATGAGCGCGTCGCGGTCGAGGGGCTCGAGCACGGAGATGACCGGCAGGCGGCCGACGAACTCCGGGATCATGCCGAACGCGAAGAGATCCTCGGGCTGGAGCCCCTTGACGATCTCCTCGGCGGTGAGGCGGGCGGCGTCGGCCTGGGCGCGGACGAAGCCCAGGGACTTCGCGCCCGCGCGCTTGGCGACCAGGCGGTCGAGGCCGACGAAGGCCCCGCCGCAGATGAAGAGGATGTCCGCCGTGTCGACGCGGATGCACTGCTGCTCCGGGTGCTTGCGGCCGCCGGCCGGCGGCACGTTGCAGACGGTGCCCTCGAGCAGCTTGAGCAGCGCCTGCTGCACGCCCTCGCCGGACACGTCGCGGGTGATCGAGGCGGAGTCGGACTTGCGGCCGATCTTGTCGATCTCGTCGATGAAGATGATGCCGCGCTGGGCGCGCGCGACGTCCATGTCGGCGGCCTGGAGCAGGCGGAGGATGACGTTCTCGACGTCGTCGCCCACGTAGCCGGCCTCGGTCAGCGTGGTGGCGTCGGCGATGGCGAACGGCACGTCGAGCATGCGGGCCAGCGTCTTCGCGAGCAGCGTCTTGCCGGTGCCCGTCGGGCCGATCAGCAGGACGTTGCTCTTGTCGAGCTCGACGTCGGCCAGGTCGCCGGCCTCGGCCGCGGTCGCCTGGCGGAGGCGGTCGTTGAGGCGCTTGTAGTGGTTGTGGACGGCGACGGAGAGGACCTTCTTGGCGTGGTCCTGGCCGATGACGTGGGCGTCGAGCTCCACGCGCAGCTGCGTGGGGGCGATGAGCTTGACGGGCGCGAGCGGGTTGGCCTTGGGGGGCTCCTGCAGGGTGGCGCCGCCGGCGGCGGCCGCGGCCGGGGCGGGCTTGCCGTCCTTGGCGCGCTCGCGTTCGAGCAGGCGTCCGCAGGTGCCGACGCACGCGTCGCAGATGCCGACGCCGCCGGGGCCCGCGATGAGCTTGCCGGCGTTGGCGGCGGGCTTGCCGCAGAAGGAACAGGTCTCCGCCCGGTCGCCGGCCATGGGATCAGGCGCGGCCCGGCTTGGGCTGGACGACGTGGTCGACGAGGCCGTAGGCCTTCGCCTGCTCGGCCGTCATGTAGAAGTCGCGGTCGGAGTCGCGCTGCAGGTCCTCGGGCGTCTTGCCGCTGTGCTTGGCGAGGACGTGGTTGAGCGTGTCGCGCCAGCGGAGGATCTCCTTCGCGGCGATCGAGATGTCGGACGTCTGGCCGGTGGCGCCGCCGCTGGGCTGGTGGA
>JBEGOO010000159.1:0-6110 GCA_041182045.1 Verrucomicrobiota bacterium | reverse complement strand
GCGGTGGACCGTCGGTTCGTGCGGCAGCTCGATCGCCTCCCACTTCTGGGTCGGGTCGGCCGGGGCCTTCAAGTAGAAGACCGCGCCGCTGTTGACCGTGTCGGAAGGATTCCAGCCCGCGCCGACGGCGATCTCGCACTTCCCGTCGATCACCTGGGCCGCGATGCACACGTGATCCAGCTTCGTCAGGTTCTCCGCGACCACGTGCTTCTTCCACGACGGGTTTTCATACCACTGCACCGTGTGTTGGTCGGCCAGGAGGATGTCGGGCTTCCCGTCGCCGTTGACGTCGGCGATCGCGAGACCGTAGCCGATCGAGACCTTGTCGATCTCCTGGAGTCGGAACTTCGGCTCGGGCGGGGCGGCGTGGGCCAGCAGAGGGGCGAGGGCGAGGAGCAGGGCGGGGCGCATGCGGACGGTGTAAGGGTTTCGACCCGACCTGTCGACGGCGGTTCCGCCGGGGCCAGACCGTATTAATAGGGTCAGACCCTATTAACGGGGTCTGACCCCATTAAGCGGGTGTGTCCCCGATAAGCGTTTGAGGTCCGTCGGTCCGCGTCTATGAAGGAGCCATGCTACCCCGCAGGTCTTTCCTGAAGCTAGGCGTCGGCGCGACCGCCGCGGCCTTCCTGGCCCGCCCCGCTCTGCGCGCCGCCGACGAGCCCAAGGCCACGGCCCCGCTCGCGGCCTTCGCCGTCGTGGGCGACACGCATTACTTCGCCGACAAGGACGACCCGACCCGGCTCCAACCCGCGTCGCGCGCCTACAACACGGGCTTGATCGACACCCTCAACGCCCTGCCGGGACGCGAGATCGCCGAGCCCGCCGGCGGTGGGAAGGTGGCCCCGTTGGCCGCGCTCCTGCACGTGGGCGACCTCATCGACAGCGGGGACAAGAACGGCGCCGTCATCCAGCAGATGCAGCGTACCGAATGGGCCGAGTGGCAGAAAGACTACGGGCTCGACGGCCAGGGCGGCCGCCTGAAGTTCCCGGTCTATGAGATCCATGGCAACCATGACGCCCCGCACGGCAAAGGGCTCGTCCTGGACGGCATCGTCGAACGCAACAAGCTCCGCCAAGGCCTCAAGGGCGTCTCCGCCAACGGCCTGCACTACTCCTGGGACGCCGGCCCCGTCCACTTCGTCCACCTCGGCATCACTGTCGGCCAGGTCAAGGAAGTGAAGCGCAAGCGCCGTTACGACCCCGTCGACAGCCTCGACTTCCTCGTCGCCGACCTCGCGAGGCACGTCGGCGCCTCCGGCCGCCCCGTCGTCATCGCCCACCACGTCGACTTCGCGCGCTACTGCGGCGAGGTCCCGGAGGACGTCGTCCTCAAGCACGAGTGGGACTACGCCGACGTCGCGGCCTTCCACGCCGCGCTGAAGCCCTACCGGATCGCGGGCATCTTCTACGGTCACACGCACGTCCGCGGCGTCTACGGCTGGACCGGCCCGAAGCCCGCGCCGGTGGTGGCGGGCAAGCCGTTGCCGGCCGGCATCCCGACCTTCAACACGGACAACGCCGCGCACTTCAGCGGCCCCGCGCAGGCCTTCCTCTACGCCGAGGTCCATGAACGCGACATCCTCGTCCGCGAGCTCGCGACGACCGACGGGTGGAAGACCAGCCAGTGGACGCCCCTCGCGTGGCGGATGCCGCACGCGGTCGGCTGAGGCGGGCGATTCCGGGTTGCGGGGCCGTTCGTACACGATATTCATAGAAGCATGAGCTACCCCCGCTTGCTCGCGGCCTGCGTCTGCATGGGCGCGCTGGCGCAGACCCCGCCGGCCCCCGTCGCGGAGTATGCCAACCTCGGGTTCGCCTGGCGGCTACATCAGGAGCTCGCCCGCTCCGGTTCCAATGAGAACCTCGTGTGGTCGCCCCTTTCCTTGCAGTCCGTCCTGGCGGTCGTGGCGGAAGGCGCCCGCGGAAAGACCGCGGCTGAGCTTGGGACTTGCCTAGGTCTGCCCGCCTCCGCCCGGCGATCGGGGGACGAGGAGCGGCCTTGGGATTTCACCGTGTTGCACCAAGCGAACCGGGCCGCGGTCGCGGCCCTGCGCGCCCCTTGGGCCGCGCCCGACCAGGTCGAAGCCAGGCGACTGAATGAGGTTGCGCAAGGAAAGCCCGATCGACGAACGCGTGGCAAGATGGAGGAGCTGACCACCACCGGTGACGATTACCGAGGTCCCTATCAACCGTTCGTGTTCCGTTCCGTCGACCGTCTCGTGGTCGAGCGCGACCTGCCCTTGGAGCAGGATTACCTCGGCTCGATCCGCGCCCTATATCCCGAGGGCACGATCGAACGGGTCGACTTCAAGCATGGCCACGAGGCCGAGCGCCTGCGGATGAACCAATGGATCACGCGGCAAACCGACGGCATCATCCGCGATCCGATCTCGGCGAACGCCTGGAAGCCGGGGACCCGGCTGGCGGCCGTCAACGTCACTTATCTCCGGGCCGATTGGAGCCACCGCTTCGATCCGGAAAAGACCCAGCTGGACCGGTTCTCCGCGCTGGGGGAAAGGTCCATCCTCCGGGTGCCGATGATGTCGCATGTCGAATCGTGCCGCTACGTGGCCGTCAACCGGGATGGCTCGGTCTTTCCGACGCCGGGCGAGGTTCCCGCGGCGACGAGAGACGAGGACCCCGCGTATTACCCGAAGGAGGGAGGGTATCATGTCATCGAGAAGACCTATGCCGGCCAGCGCGCCTCCATGGTGCTGGTTCTTCCCACCCGCTTCGGCCGTCTGGCCGACCTGGAGGCGGCCCTGACCCCCGCCCACCTCGAGGTCATCCTCCGGGACGGCAAGGAACGCTACTGCTTCGTGAAGATGCCGAAGTTCAAGACGCGCACCTTGATTTCGCTGCCGGCGCCGTTGGCGCGCCTTGGTCTGAGCACCCTGACCGACGGCTTCAACGCGAACCTCACCGGGATCCACGTTCCGGTTCAACCGCAGGATCGCCTGCGCATGGAAAGCCTGGACCAGGTGACGGACATCGAGGTCAACGAGAAGGGCACCGTCGCGGTGTCGGTCACGTTCGGCGCCGGCATCGGCGGCGGTGGCGGCGCGGGGCCCAAGACCCGCCCGTTCGTCCCGCAGTTCATCGCCAACCAAGCGTTCCTTTATTTCATCAAGGACAACGAGACCGGTCAGGTCCTCTTCATCGGGCGGATGACCAATCCCGCCAGGTAAGGTCGCGGCCGGCTCAGCGCACCAGCACCGGGAACAGCTTGCCGAGGCCGTCGGCCATGATCTCCACGCCGATGGCGGCGAGGACGAGGCCCATCAGGCGGGTCATGACGTTGATGCCGGTCTGGCCGAGGAAGCGCGTGATGCGCGCGCTGGCCGCGAGGCAGGCGAACGTCGCGAGCGCGCCGACGACGGCGTAGCCCACGAGCAGGGCCTGGTCGCCGAAGCCATGCGACTTCTCCGCGTAGATGATCATCGTCGAGATGGTGGCCGGCCCGGTGATGAGCGGCACCGCCAGCGGCGAGACCGCCACGCTGTCGCCCGCGTCGACCTTGCGGTTGGCCGCGTCGAGCTCGCGCGAGGAGCTGTCGGCCGGTTCGGCGTTGAGCATCTGCACCGCGTTGATGAGCAGCAGCACCCCGCCGCCGACCTGGAACGAGGCGATCGAGATCCCGAAGAAGCGCAGGAGCTGCAGGCCGCCGAGCGCGCTGGCCGCGATCACCAGGAAGACCGTGCCCGTGACGATCCAGGTCGTCCGGCGGCGTTGCGTCGGCGTCAGCCGCGACGTGAAATGGATGAAGAACGGGATCACGCCGATCGGGTTCAGCACGGCGAGCAAGGTGAGCAGGGGCTTGAGCGTATCCATCCGGACCGTCCATCCTGACGGTCGCCCGCGCGGACGCAAACGCCGAGCGGTCGGTTATTCGCCCACCTTCGCTCACCCGCCCCCGCTTATGAGCGGGCCGGGTCGTTCAGGCCGTCAGACGCTCCAGGCACTCCGCGTAAAGCGCCTGCGTCTTCGCCACGACGTCGCCCGGCAGGGTCGGCCCCGGCGCGGTCTTGTTCCACGGCTGCGCCTCCAGCCAATCGCGGACGAACTGCTTGTCATAAGACGGCTGCGCGCGGCCGGGCTGCCAGGTGGACGCCGGCCAGTAGCGCGACGAATCGGGCGTCAGCACCTCATCGATGAGCACGAGGGAGCCGTCGGGGGCCGTGCCGAACTCGAACTTCGTGTCGGCCAGGATGACGCCGGCCTTGGCCGCGCGTTCGGCGCCCATGCGGTAGAGCGCGATGGACGTATCGTGCACCGTGCGGAAGATCTTGGAACCTAGGACCTGTTCGCACTGCGCGTTCGTGATCGCCTCGTCGTGGCCCTCGGCGGCCTTCGTCGACGGCGTGAAGATCGGCATCGGCAGCTTCGATCCATCGAGCAGGCCGGCGGGCAGGGCGTGGTCGAGGATCGCGCCCGACTTCTTGTATTCCTTGAAACCGCTCCCCGCGAGGTAGCCGCGCACGACCGCCTCGACCGGCAACGGCTGGAGCTTGCGCACGAGCATCGAGCGCGGGATCAGGTGTTCGTGCCCCTTGAGCGCGCGGGCGAGGGCCGCCGCGTGGTCGGGCACGAGGTGCGTCGGGAAGAGCGCCTTCGCCTGTTCGAACCACCAGAGGCTGATGTGCGTTAGCAGGATACCCTTGCCCGGGACGCCGTTGGGCATGACGACGTCGAACGCCGAGAGGCGGTCGGTCGCGACGATGAGGTAGTGCTCGCCCAGGTCGAAGACCTCGCGGACCTTGCCCTTCGCCTTCAACGGGAAGGGCAGACCGGTGACGGTCATCAGGGCTTCGGTCGGCAAGGTGGGCGCTTTCATCCTGGCACCGAGATAGGGCAGGGCGGGGGCGGAGGGCAAGGAAACGCGTTCGACGTTGAGGCTGCCGGCGCGCGCGTCACGCTGGGCCGCCGAGATGGAAGTCCACGACGCCCATTGCCACTACCAGTTCGCCGAGGTGCCCTACGCTGCGGTGGAGCTGGCCCGCTCCGAAGGCGTCGGCTACGCCGTCGTCAACGGCTCCTCGCCGGCGGACTGGCTCGACGTGGCGGCGCTCGCCGCGCGCGACCCGCGCAACCTGCCGTCGTTCGGGCTGCACCCCTGGGATGTCCCGACCGCCCCGGCGGGTTGGCTGGACGAGCTCCGGCGCGTGCTCGTCGCCCATCCGGGCGCGGGCGTCGGCGAGATGGGGCTCGATCGTTGGGTCGAGGGCTTCGACCCGGTCGCCCAGGAGGCGGCCTTCCGCGCGCAGCTCGCGCTCGCCGTCGAACTCGACCGCCCGCTCACGGTCCACTGCGTGCGGGCGATCGGGCCCTTGATGGATATCCTGCGCGCGACGCCGTTGCCGCGGCGCGGCTTCCTGTTGCACAGCTGGAACGGTCCGGTCGAGCTCGTACCCGAGCTGGCGCGGCTCGGCGCCTATTTCTCCTTCAGCGCGCATCACCTCCCGGAGCGCAAGGCCCACCTGCGCGACCAGTTCGCCGCGGCCATCCCGCGCGAGCGGATCCTCGTCGAGACCGACGCGCCCGCGCTCTGCCCGGCGCCGGAGCACCGCGTGCACGAGCTGCCGCGCTCCGCCGAAGGCGTCGAACAGAACCACCCCGCGAACCTTCTCCGCAACCTCGAGGAGCTGGCGCGGACGATGGGCGTGCCCGCGGCCGACGCCGCGGCGCTGACGGGGGCGAATTTCGCGCGATTATTCCTTCGGTAGCAGAGCGAGCCGCAGGGCCTCGCCCGCCGCCGCCAACCCGAAGGCGCCGGCCACGTGGGCCGCGGTGCCATAGCCCCATTCGCAGTTCGGGCGCAGGTCCTCGCCCTCGGGGAGCTCGCCGCCCGGCAAACCCTCGCAGTCGGTCGGCTGCGTGAACGGCTCGTCGGACCACACGCACGAGACGCCGAAGGGCGTCTTGCCGCGGGGGAAATCGAAGTTCTGCCGCAGCCGCTTGCGCACCAGCATCATCAGCGGGTCGTCGCGGGAATCGCGCAGGTCGGTGACCTTGAGGCGCGTGCCGTCGAGCCGGCCCGCGCACCCGCCGACCGTCACCACGGGCAGCCGGCGGTTCACCGCCTCGGCGATCAGGCCGCACTTGGGCGA
>JBEGOO010000158.1:0-6011 GCA_041182045.1 Verrucomicrobiota bacterium | reverse complement strand
ATGTGCGGCCACATCCACAAGGCGGAGGACCGCCGGATCGGCGCGGTCCGCTACCTCAACTCCGGCGATTGGGTCGAGTCCCTCACCGCGATCGTCGAGGAGACCGACGGCACGCTCCGGGTCGTCGACCGCGCCGAGCTGCGCGACCGCATCGCGGCCCAGCGCGCCCTCCACGAGCAGGCCGTGCAAGCCCGCGGCTTCGTCCCCGCCCGATGACCAGGATACCGGTGCTTTCGGCGGGCTTCGGGGAAGGCCACAACGCGGCCGCCCGCGCCATCGTCGAAGCCTTGGGCCGCGCCGCCGGCGACCAGGTCGAGGCGCAGGTCCACGACCTCTTCCTCGCCGCCTACGGCGCCGAGAAAGCCCGCCGCCAGCGGGACGCCTACATCGGCGTCGCGAACCGGCACCCCCGGCTCTGGGGCCTCCTCTACGCGGGATTGGACCGCCTGCCGCTCGTCGGGGCCTCCCTGCCCTTCGTCCGCCCGGTCGAGCGCGCCCTGCACCAGCTGCTCGACGCGACCCGCCCGCCGGTGGTGATCTCGGCGTACCCGCTCTACAACTACATGATGGCCCGCCGCTGGCGACGCGACGACCCGGCCCGGCCGCGGCTGATCACGGTCGTCACCGACTCGGTCTCGGTGAACCGCGCGTGGCATCGCGCGCACTCCGACTGGTTCGTCACCCCCAACCAGGCGACGGCCGACGTGATGGTGCACCAAGGCGTGCCGGCCGCGAAGGTGCTGCCGTTCGGCTTCCCCGTGCCGGCCCGGCTGGCGCCGCGCTCCTCCGCCCGCGCCGGCGAGAAACCGCGCATCCTGCTGATGCTCAACCCGGGCAAACGCGACGCCGTCGAGCTCGCCGCCAGCCTCGCGTCCCTCGACGTCGAGCTCACCGTCACCGTCGGCAAGGACGCGGACTTCCGCGAGGCGGTGGTCGCGGCGACCGCGGGCAAGGCCGAGGTGCTCGGGTGGACCGCGCGGATCCCCGAGCTCATGCTCTCCTCCCATCTCGTGATCAGCAAGGCGGGCGGCGCGACCACGCATGAGTGCGTCGCGGCCGGCACCCCGATGATCGTCACGCAGGTGATCCCCGGGCAGGAAGCCGGCAACGCCCGCCTCATCGTCGAGCACGGCGCCGGCGCCTACGGGCTCACGCCGGCGGCGGCCAAGGCGGCGGTGGCCGCGGCGTTCGCGGACGACGCCAGGGTCTGGCGCGGCTGGAAGCAGGCGGTCGAAGCCCTCGGCGACGCCGGCGGGGCCGACCGGGTGGCGGAACTCGCCCTGCGCGAGGTCGCCCTGCGCTGACACCGGAACGTCACGCCAGCGCCGCCGACCTCGCACGCGCGGCGGGCATGATGACGGCGATGCCCACGCCACCGCCCGACTCGAACCTGGATGAGCTGAGGCGCCGCCTCGGCCCCTTGGGCTGGGCCAGCCGTTCGCTCGACGGCTTCCTGAAGGTCTCGCACTTCGACGCGTTCCTCGCGCGCATCCACCGGGCCGGTCGACCGGACTTCTTCGCCTCCGCGCTGGAGCAGGCGGACATCAAGCCGAGCTGGGGCGACGACTGCCTGGCGCGCATCCCGCGGACGGGACCGTTGCTGGCGGTGGCGAACCACCCGCACGGGATGGCCGACGGCTTGGTGACGATGGAGTTCCTGCTGCGCGCGCGCCCCGACACGTTGGTCGTGGGCAACGAGTGGCTGGCGCGGATCCCGGGCATCCGCCCCTGGCTCATCGAGGTGGATCCGGACGGCCGGACGAACCTCGCGGGCACGCGGCGCATGCTCGACCACCTCAGGCACGGCGGCGCGCTCCTGATGTTCCCCGCGGGCGAGGTCTCCAGCCTGCGGCCGTGGCGACGCCGCGTCGAGGATCCGCGCTGGTCGGACAGTTTCGTGCGGCTCGCGCGCCACGCCGGGGCGACGGTGCTGCCGATGCACATCGCCGGCCGCAACTCCGGCCTCTTCCAAGCGGCCGGCCTGGCGCACCCGCGCCTACGCACGCTCCTCCTGCTCCGCGAATTCCTGCGCCAACGCGGTCGCGTGATCCGCCTCCGCGCGGCCAACCCCGTGACGCCGGACCAGCTGGCCCGGCACCCCGACGACGCCGAAGCGGCCGAGTTCGTGCGCCTCCGTTGCGAACTGCTCCCGCGGCGGGAACGCGCGCCACGCGCGGCGGCGACCGCGGCGCCCGCGCCGGCGGAGCTGATCGCACCGGTCAACCCCGCCTTGCTGCGCGCCGAGCTGCAGAGTTTGCCGCCCGCGGACCTGCTGCTCGCTTCCGGCGATTTCCGCATCTACCGCTTCCTCGGCGCCGACCTGCCGCACACGCTCCGCGAGGTGGGCCGGCTCCGCGAGCTGACCTTCCGCACGGTCTCGGAGGGCACCGGCCTGGCCTGCGACCTCGACGCCTTCGACGCATGGTATGACCAGCTGGTGCTGTGGGACGAGAAGGAGGGCCGGATCGTGGGCGGCTACCGCCTCGGCCCGACGGACCGCATCCTGCCCTTGCGCGGGAAGCGCGGCCTCTACACGTCCACGCTGTTCGAGTTCAAGGGCGACTTCTTCAAGCGGATGGATCCGGCGCTCGAGATGGGCCGCTCCTTCATCCGGCCGGAATACCAACGCCGCCCGACGAGCCTGCCGCTTCTATGGCGCGGCATCGGCCGCTACGTGCTCCGCTTCCCGCAATACCACCTGCTCTTCGGGCCGGTCAGCATCAACCCGGAATACGGGCAGGCCTCGAAGGAGCTGATCCTTTCCTACCTGCGCCACAACCGGCTGGCCGACGACCTGGTGCCGTTCGTGCGCGCGAAGAACCCGCCCCGGGCGATGAGCCTGCACGAGGCCGACCTCGACGTCCTGCAGCGATGCGCGTTCGACCTGGAGCATGTCTCGGGCCTGGTCAGCGACCTGGAACCCGACGCGAAAGCGGTGCCGGTGCTGCTCAAGCACTACCTCAAGCTCAACGGCCGGCTCATCACCTTCAATGTCGACGACTCCTTCGGCGGTTGCCTGGACGGGCTGATCGTGGTCGACCTCACGAAGGTGGACCCGAAGTTGCTCGCGGCCTACCTCGGCGAGGAGGGCGCCCGCGGCTTCCTGGAATACCACGATCACCACGCCTGACGGCCCCGCGGTCATTTGCGTAGCCAAGGCGGGGCCGGCGGCTTAAGTCCCGGCATGCCTTCCGCGCCCTGGACCTCACGACACACCGCCGCGGCGCTCGCGGGCGGGCACCTGTTGATCTCCGGCGCGCCGGGGACCGGGAAATCCCGGCTGCTCAACGGCACGCTGCTGCCGGCCTTGGTCCGCGCCGGCGACGCGCTGCTGGTCATCCAGGACCCGGCCACCGGACACGGCCCGACCCTCGGCCTCCACGCCGCGACGCTCGGACGCGAGGCTTCCCCGGCCGTCGGCGACCTGCTGGCCAAGCCCACGCTGGTGACGTTCACGGGGACCCACCCGGAACGGGAAGCCCGGGCGGAACGTCTCTTCGCGGAACTGCCCGCGGCGCTCGCGGCCGCGCCGACGCCCGCCGGGACCCGCCGCTTCCTCGTCATCGACGTCGCCCCGCTCACGCCGGCGCTCCGATCCTTCGCGCCGCTGCTGCGCCAGGCGCGGTCGCTGGGCTGCTCCTTGATCGTGACCTGCCAGTCGCCGAGCTCGCTGGAGCCGGGTTCGCCGGGGTTGTTCACGAGCCACCTCGCGTTCTACCATTTCTACAAGCGGTGCCTGCGCGTGATGGCGGAGAACGTCCTATCCGCGACCGGCCGGGAGGAGACCAACCCGTCCGGCAAGCCGACCCCGATCAACCGGTTCGGCCAGCCGTTGGCGACGCCCACGAGCCGATTGGTCGGCAAGCTCGGCGAGCTCAAGGTCGGCGAGTGCTTCCTCGTCACCCCCGGCGCGCCGTACGAGCGGCTGCGGACCTGAAGGGTCAGCCCCGGAGCCGCTCCACCGCCCACCAGAGCCCGGCCAGGGCAATCAGGACGGACGCTGGGATGACGACCAGTCGGCGATACTTCGCCTCGTCGCGCAACCAGCAGGTCGCGGCGAAGGCCAGCGCGATGATCGAGAGCTGCGCGGCCTCGACGCCGACGTTGAAGCCGGTCAGCGCCGCGAGGAAGGACCCGGCGGGGATGGGCTTCTCGGCCAGGCCGCTGGCGAAACCGAGACCGTGGACGGCGCCGAAGACGAAGACCACGAGGAGCCGCCAAGGCGTGTAGCGCGGGTAGAAGAGGTTCTCGAGCGCGAGGAAGACGATGCTGAGCGCGATGACCGGTTCGACGACGGACTCCGGCGCATGGACCAGCCCCGCGGCGGCGAGGGCCAAGGTGAGCGAATGAGCCAAGGTGAACGCGGTGACCTGGGTGAGCACCGGCTTCCACGAGCGGCTCAGGAGGAAGAGTCCGAGGACGAAGAGGATGTGGTCGATGCCTTCGGGCAGCACGTGCAGGAAGCCGGAGCGCAGGAAATTCACGAAGACCGCCCAACCGCCGCCGGAGCCGCCGCCGACCGCGGCGGGTCCGGACGGAGGGGGCGCCGTCAGGCCGGTCAGCGCGAAGACGTCGCTGGTTTCGCCGGGGAAGAGGGTCTCGACGCGCGGCTGCGGGGCGCCGTCGACGGAGTTCAGGAAGAGCACCGAGACCTTATGGCCCGGCAACGAGCGGATCTTCCAACCGGTGATGCCGGCGGGCACCGTCGTCTTCCACCGGCCGACCATGACGACGGCATCCTCGGGCTTGTAGAGCGGCTTCCCGTCCTCGGCGCCGAACGTGAACGTGAAATCGGGCTGCACGCGTCCGAGCGGCTCGAAGCGGAACTCGACGGCGCGCGCGACGTACGCGGCGGCCTGGCGGATGAGCTCCGCCTGCTGGTCCGGGGACAGCTTCGCCCAGGCCCGCTGCTCCAGCGAAGGCGCCTCGGCGGGCGAGGCCGCCCAATTCCGGGGGTTGATCTCGATGGACACCTCGACCGTCCCATCCCGGCGGAAATCGGCGTGGACCGGGATCTCGGGGATCGAATGAGCGCCCAACCACCCCGGAAAAAGGGCGAAAAAGCCCAGCAAAAGGGCTTTCAGGGACAAGGACGGCCGGACCATGCCGGCAAGATGGGAGGGGAGGTCGGGGACTCAACCCGATTGTCGGGTTGCCTTCCCTGGCCAAAGTCCCAGCAAAAGAGGTCCAACCCAAACCTATGAAGAACCTCCTCACCATCCTCGCCGCCCTCTCCCTCGCCGCCGCCGCCCAGGCCGGTTGTGGCAAGACCTCCACCGCCGAAGGCACCCTCAAGGCCTTCGACGAGAAGACCAAGGAGCTGACCATCGCCCCGAAGGAAGGCAAGGCCACCAAGGTCACCCTCACCCCTGAGACCAAGGGCGCCGACGCCGTCAAGGACCTCGTCGGCAAGGCCGTGACCGTCGAAGTCTCGGTGCACGCGAAGAGCAAGGCGCTCTCCGTCGCCGCCGCCAAGTAATCCCTCCGGGATCCTCCGATCAGGGCCGCGTTCGCACGCGGCCCTTTTTGTTGCCCGGGTGCGCCGACCGCGCCAGTTTCGTCCGATGACCCCGGCCCAGCTCAGCGCCTCGGCCCGCTCCGAGACCCGTCCCCCGGCGGGACTATCCCGGGAAGCGCAAGCCCTCTGGTTCACGAAGCAGGGCGACTGGGAAGCCGCGCATGGCATCGCCCAGGACATCGAGACGCCCATGGGGTCCTGGATCCACGCCCTCCTGCACCTCATCGAAGGCGACCTCGGCAACGCGCGCTATTGGTTCGTCGAAGCCGGCCGCCCGATGCGGAAGCCCGCCCAGATCGACGAACTCTGGGAGGAAATCGCCGCCGAGGTCCTGAAGTAGGGGGTTGGGTTTGACGCATCGGGGCTTCCCGCCTCGATAGCGTCATGCCCGCTCAGCCACGCCGTGCCCTGACCGGCGTGCCCGCGCACGCCTGGGCCGCCTGCGCCTGCTCGGAAGGCGCCGAGCGCGGCGTGATCGTCTTCCTGGCCTCGA